>QILJ01000400.1 GCA_003233295.1 Ignavibacteria bacterium
TTTTGAATACCTTTCCAATAAAACGTTACCAATAATAAGTAATATTGAAAGTGCAATGAGTGCGTAAATAAGTTTTCGTTTTATGAGCATTGATACATCAGCGAGTTTTACTTTCTAAAATTCGGTTTCCTTTTTTCTAAAAATGCTTCTGTCCCTTCTTTGTATTCTTCAGTATCACAGCATTCCCCAAACAATTCAGCTTCGAGCTTTAACCCTTCTTCCAAAGAAAGTTGATGAACAGCATTAATAGCTTTAAGAGAAGCTGAGATTGCAAAACTTCCCTTCGAAATAATTTTCTGCGCCATCTCAATAGCTTTCGGCATCAACTCGTCACTTGCATACACTCTATTGACCAAACCAATTCTGAATGCATCATTAGACGGAATCATATCGCCTGTTAAGATATATTCAAAGGCACGTCCTTTGTTGATTTGTCTTGCTAAACGCTGAGTACCTCCATAGCCGGGAATAACTCCTAAATTAACTTCCGGCTGTCCGAACCTTGCCTTATCCGATGAAAGCCGTATATGGCAAGCCAGAGCAAGCTCGCAGCCGCCTCCGAGTGCAAAGCCGTTTACAGCTGCAATTACAGGTTTATCCATGTTTTCTATTTTATCAAAAATTGATTGTCCAAATTGTGAAAATTCAATTGCTCTTTTTGAGTCTAGTTTTGAAAGCTCCTCAATATCTGCTCCGGCAACAAATGCCTTTTCACCTGCTCCCGTTATGATAACCACATAAACTTTCTCATCATTTTTTGCATGCTCAATCACTGAACCTAATTCTGCTAAAGTCTCATGATTAAGAGCATTGAGCTTATCGGGACGATTGATGGTAATAGTGGCGATGTTATTTTTAACTATATAAATTAAATTTTTTAAGTCCATTTCTATCCTTAAATTTTTGCAAATATTGGAATTTGAATTCTTAGATCAAGTGACAGGCTATGATTGTTGGGAAAGAAATAATAACTAATAGTAGTTTCCAAAAGAAACATTGAGAATCCTCCACTGACATGAAACCCAAATTTAGTAAGGGTTTCATCATAATTATTTCTATTACTATCACTTTTAAATATATGAGTATTATTGAATATACCAAATGACAATCCTGCTTCGACAATTGGCATTATTAGGATTTCATCTTTAATAATCGGGGCAAAATAAAATCTGATACCAGGCAGAATTAAAAATTCATTTGTGTAAAATGAAGAATAATCGGATATTTTAGGAAGATCATTCGAAGCCGGGTAATGCTGGTAGCCAAGCTTGGTATACAAAAATACAGGAAGAATTTTATTGTCTGCATAAGATAAGGTCAGATCTAAACCGATCCCAATTCCGTTTTTAGCCGAAAAATCTCCGATAGGAAGTTTAGGACCAATCCCGAGAGAAAAGAATAACCCTTTTGCCTGCCCGAGAGAAAGATCTTGTGCATTAATAACACTTGCAAAAAGAAATGCAGTCAATAATAATTTTTTTAATCTGTTAAATTTCATTTATCTTTTTCAATTAAGAATTTTGTACCTGCACCATATTCATAAACTAATTTACCTCCATATTCACCAGTTTTATAAATAAAGAAAATACCGACAAGAGAGAGAACTACAAAAATATACCTTAGTTTTCCCACAAACTTTTTATTCACAGTTAGAAATACTCTCAAAGCTAGAACGATCACATAATACCAAAGTGTTATCGTAGCCCAATCTTCATGCGCTTCAATAATTTTATTTATATCTTGCGTAAGAAGACCTTGTGCATCCAATAATTGTGCAGCCTGGTTTCCAGTAAGAACAGCTTCTAAAGCTCCGGCGACACCAAGAACTAAAATTATAACTGCTGATTTAAGGAGATACTCCTTATCAAAAATTATTCCTGAGGATTCAAAGACAAAATATAAAACAAATAAGACAATTGGGAAATGAACTAACAAGGGATGATATTGTGCGAGTAATTCCAACTATTTATCCTAAAAAATTATTGAATAATAATCATGAAAGATAAAGAATAACTTACAAAAAGTGTAATCAGAAATGAATGAAATTGCATCAATATTTCACTTTGTATAAGAAAAGTCCGCATGCAGGCACTCCTCTGCCTGCATCATCTCTATCTTTTAATGATAAAATCTCTCCGACTTTTCCTACATGATGCTTTTTCTCCGCAATTTCCAGAATTGTTCCCACAATGGCTCTCACCATTCCATGCAAAAAACGGTTGCCGTCAACTCTGAAATAATATAAATCTTTATTCCTTCTCCATCTTGATAAAGTTATATTACAAACTTTCTCTTTTGTCTCACTATTTTTTTTTGAGAAGGAGGTAAAGTCAAATTCCCCTACAAATTCACTACTGATCTTATTCAGAAGATCAATTTCAAGTTTAGAGATTGGAGGATAGAAATAAGAAAAGTCCTTATAGAACGGGGACTTCATGGAATTGATCACGTAAAGGTAGCTCCTTTTTTTTGCATTAAACCTGGAATGAAAATTTTCATCAACCTCGGAAATTTCTCTAACTGCAATATCAGTTGGTAGAATAGAATTCAGCGAGTGCTGGAATTTATTAATGTTCAATTCATCTTCGATTCTAAAATTGGCGATTTGTCCGAGCGCATGAACACCGGCATCGGTTCTGCCTGAGCCTATTAAATTTATTTTTTCCTTTGTTAGTATTTGAATTGCATCGACAATTTGCTGCTGAATTGTATCGACATTCGGCTGTAT
>QILJ01000398.1 GCA_003233295.1 Ignavibacteria bacterium
CCGTCAATCCTCATATCGGCTTCTGATGCCGGCTTGCGGGTTTTATAATCATCATAAAAAGTTTCGGGTAACGGGATATCAACCGAATCAAATGATCCAAAATATTTTGGGTGGGGCATCCAATTTCTATGCGGAGCTTTATGATGTACCAGCATTACGAATGGTTTATTCTTATCCCGGTTCTCCAGCTCCTCAATTGCGAACTTAGTGATAATATCTGTGGTGTAGCCAATATACTTAGTCGTATCCCCGTTTTCCCAAAACTTTGGATTATAATACGATCCCTGACCCATCAAAATTCTCCAGTCATCAAATCCGGTAGGTTTGGTTTTCAAATGCCATTTGCCAATAATTGAAGTTTGATATCCGTTTGCTTTTAATAATTTAATAAATGTCTGCTGGCTGCCGTCAAACTCATCTCTATTATCACGCAATCCATTTTGGGAACTATATTTTCCTGTCAGCATTGTTGCTCTGCTCGGTGCACAGATTGAATTTGTGACGTAGCTATTTTTAAATAACATTCCTTCTTTGGCGATTCTATCAATATTCGGAGTTTTAATTAGTTCACTGGAATAAGCGCTAATTGCTTTTTCAGCATGATCATCACTCATGATAAAGATAATGTTAGGTTTTGTTTTGTTCTCTGAAGAATTACCCGGTCCGCATGATGAAAATAAAAATAGAATAGCCGGCAAGAAGAGTAAATTTAATATCGGTTTCATTTAATTGACTCCAAAATATTCATTTAAGATATTTCAGTAATATCTATATAGGAAATAACAACATACTGAAATATACATAAACATCAATCGAAAAATAAAATGGAAAAAGTACCGGTATAGGTAATTCTATAGAATTTGAAGGAGAGGAAGAGTAAGGCAACAAACATTTATTCAGTGAAATTTGTTTTATTAGACACAACTAAAAACCGGACTTTATTCTATTCCTTCTTGTTCTGTAATTCTGTAAATAAGTTCTTTTTGTAGAGGTATCTAAAAATGAATGTTGTACTAACTCTAGTACCTTTTCTTGCTCTTCCATGTATGGAGAAATTATTTTATCTATTCTTGTTTCTTTAATACCGATACGTTTTGCAAATTCTTTAAAATCATTGTAACCGGGATGTCCGGATTTTAACCATACTTCCGAATGAAAATCATTTTTTAATAAACCTTTACTCAAAGCAAAATCGCTATCGTTGATATGAATGCTTGTGTTTATAAGATCATAAGCCGGACTTAATAGATAGTCGCCTGATGCAGATTCAAGCAGAGCAAAATTCTTTAGATGTGCGTCACCGTTTGAGAAAAGATAATTGAACATAACTAACGCAAAGAATTTTTCAAGTTCTACAGTATGGGCGGGAACATACCTCTTTATCAATTCAGCTATTTCTTCATAACTGTAATTATACTTGAAATTAGCTCCAGCAGTTTCTGACGTTCTTCCTGCTAGCGATGCAAAATCTTCTTTCGCCCATTTTGCTCCACCTTCTTTAATATCAAACCGTTTTGTTATATAAGCCGGGTTACCGTCCTTAAAAAAAATGAGAGCATTCTCGGCAGTGTTAATTTTATATACTTGTCTTGCAATCTGCATAGTAAGATGTTCATTTGCCGGAACCTGGTCCGCTTTTTTCAAATCCCTTGGAATAGGTTTTAATATATACGTACCCGGTTCGCTTTCTTTTGTTAATCGCAGTTTATTTTTTTCTAACAGAAGCGAAAACTTTTCCTGAACTCCGGAAATAGAAATTCTTTTCCGGTTCTCAATAAATATTTCCTCAGCTTCATCCTTTTGCGGCGCATAATATGGGAGCACATGACTTACTTTCCTTCCGTTGAAAACCCTTTTTAGACAAGTTGGACTGTAAGTATTAAATCCTTTTGATAAAGTTCCCGGACAATATTTTATTTCGGTTAAACTCATTTACCTTCTTCCATAGGTTTTACAGTTACGGCGCCTATCGTATCGTTTTGTGCAGTAGCTAGTAATAAAGCAAAGTGATCTTTTTCGTCAATCTTCAAATACCGACATTGCAGCTTTTTGTTTACTCCTTCTGAGAGTAGATTGAAGAAAAAGGGGAAAAGGTATCTGCTCCGGTACTCTTGTTTATTTTTAGGTAAGGTCAAACTTATTGCGGGCAGATCAGGGTTGTTAAAATATAGATCATCATAACGGAAAATGTAGCCGTTATTATCCTGTGTAAGTATTCCTGCAAGGAGACCGTTTCTATATACTTTTGCGCTATCTGCCATCTATCACAATCCGTTCTTTTTTACTTCAAGTTTCAACTCCATCCCAAGAACTGCAGCCAACTTATTTAATAGCAATATCGTAGGATTTCCTTTCCCGCTTTCAATATTTTTAAGTGTGCGCAAACCTACTTCTGCTATTTCGGCTAATTGTTCCTGCGTAATGTTGAGAACTTTTCTTCGCTGTTTTATTCTATTTGCTATATCTAAAAGTGTCATATATTGCCTTATTATCTGTAAATATAATACTTTTATTAAAGAAAAGCAAGGAGAAGTGCAATATCTTGCATTTATATGTGGAATATATGATTTGTTCTTTTATGTAAAGAAGGTGAATATCATATTGCGGCAAAGCCGCAAGTGAAAAGGCAAACGTGAAATGTGAAAAAATAACTTCAATATTTCATACTTCTATTTTGACGTTTGACATTTCACGTTTGTTTACCAAAAATATAGTTTGTCATACGAATTTGACAATCAATACTATACATTCTGTTTTACAAAAACACAAAGCTTTCAGCAATTTCAGTTAATAAGGATTTATCAGACAGTGTCTGGTGAATCATTTCATTTTTTACTTACTGCTTATCTTCACAAGTATTAACCACAAAACTCGAAGACACTAGAATTTATTTTCTTAGTGCTTTAGTGTCTTCGCAGCTATCCTCTTGAAAGATTTAGAGCAAAACTCTAATACGTATTCTTGCTTCCCAATATCCTATGCAAAGCCGCCGTATATTCATTATATTTGCAGACAATAATGAGTAAACTTTTTCAAGGTTTAGGATGTCTGTAACAAAAGATGAAGTAAAACATATAGCTAAATTAGCAAAGTTGGAATTTAATGATGAAGAGATTGTTAAGTTCACAGATGACTTGAATAAAATACTTGAATATGTTGATAAGCTAAATGAATTGAATACGGAAAATGTTGAACCGTTATCTCATCCGATTGAGGGTTCAAATGTTTTTAGGGAAGATAAACTGAAAGAATCGGTCAATACGGAAGATGCACTCAAAAATGCACCGGAAAGCACGGAAGAATATTTTAAAGTTCCAAAAGTAATCAAGTAAAATATTTGAAGATCTAATTTATAACAAAGTACAAATAAATAATTAAAACACAATTCTCAAGTTTGCAAACTAAAACCTAATCTCTATAAATTATATTGAGGATTTAGTTTCGGGAGATGAGTCTATGTCAATAATAAAACCGTATAAATAATTTTGAGTTTTAGTATTCCTTGTTTTCTGGAATTTTACAGCAATCAAGTTATTTATAAACAAAATAAATTCATTTTTACATTTTAGCTACAGATCAGATATATGAACATTGTTGGAATAATTCCCGCTCGATTTGCTTCTACAAGGTTGATGGGTAAACTGCTGGCAAATATTGGCGGCAAACCATTGATCCAGCATACATATGAAAACGCTAAAAAATCCAAACTGATGAATGACGTAATAATTGCCGTGGATGATGAAAAATTATTCAAAGTCGTAAAGGCATTCGGAGCTAAAGTTGAATTGACGCCAAAGGAACTATCAACCAGCACGGAGAGAGTCGCCTACGTTGCTGAAAAGATGAGCGCCGATGTTTTCCTCAATATTCCAGGCGCACATCCGTTCATCCCGTCAAAAATTATTGATGAAGTGATAGAGCCGCATCTGTTTGACCCGACGATCAGCATCACCACTATTGCAAAACAGATCACATCCGTAGAAGAGTTGAAATCAACAACTATACCGAAAGTCGTTTTTGATTATAACAATTATGCGCTTTACTTTTCTTATGCGCCGATACCGTTTGTCAAAAATGCGAAAACAAATATAGAGAAAGTATTAAGTGCTGAAGTCTTTAAGCATATCACTGTCTATGCTTTTAATACTTCTGCTATGGACCAAGTAAGGAAATTAAAGCCGACTGATCTGGAGCGGATAGAAGGGCTTGAGCAATTGAGAATATTGGAAAATAGTCTTAAAATAAAAATGGTGGTTACCGAGGAAGACAGCTATTCGGTCGACACTCCCAAAGACTTACAGCTAGCAAGAAAATTTTATACAAGATATTTGAACCGTCAAAAAA
>QILJ01000343.1 GCA_003233295.1 Ignavibacteria bacterium
AAGGTGGCAATCGCAAGCAACCCACCTCTAGATGTTAAAAGTTCATGCGTTGTTGATATGTTGTGTGGTAATATCTTCATAAGCCTTGGTTTCACCCGTTGGGTGATTTTTGATTTGTTGTAAAACCATTATACACCAAGGCTTTTAGCTTGTTTTGACTTTTCTATATCGGGATTAGGGTAGTGTGTTTGATATTTAGAAATATTTTTTTTGAAAGTACGGCATGTTTTCTTCATGAGAAATAAGGTGCCAGTGTCAATTTAAGTAAAGAAATATAATGAAATGGGCTTTTCAACCCTCGATGTCCTGGAGTCATTCTCAATAAGATGACAATTAACTATATCTTGTTTGAAGTTGAAGTTACATAAACTTAATACTATTGCCACCTCATATAGGAGTCTAAATACAATGCCAGCTGATTCTGATAATAAAATGCCTAATTTATTTGAAAATAACTATGGATTGTTTATTTTTGCGGTATTTGGTATATGTTTTATCCCATTTGTCTTTTATACGGTTAATGCTGCAGAATTTGGGCAAGATTATAAGCTGCTTGGTTTTCCAACTCTACTGGCGTTATTGGTTATATTTTTCGGAATTTTAATAAGAGTGGTATTTGGCTTTTCTTCAAAAACTAATGATTTGATTCAGTTGGCGTTTTCTTTTCTTGGTTTGCTTATTTTCATCAATGATTTGTTTGTTCCAACCAAAGCCATGAGTTTGGATGGTACGTTGAACCTGATTCCAGAGCCTATGGTTTCGACTGTCATTGAATTAATCTTAGCGATAGTTTTGATTATATTTATAGTCAAATATAAAAACAGTAAGCCGATTCTCATTGAAATTGGAAAATACTCAATTGGAATCTATCTGTTATTAGTGATTATGGCGATTTATACAAGTATTGATCTGAGCCATGAATCGAACAATCGAAATTCAACTTTAGTTTCTCAAGGTAATAATGCCTCTAAACCCAATGTTTATATGTTATGGCTAGATGGGATGCAATCAGATTATTTTACTAAAGGAGTCGAGAAATTAGAGTTGGTTGAATCTTTTGAGGGTTTTACACAATTCGTTAATAACATGAGTAATTACATTTACAGTTGGCACTCATATAAAAGTTTTTTCTCAAGTAGTTTTTATGATGGCAATGATTTTACGAAATGGAAAGCCAGCGATCCATTGAGAACAATAATGAAATCAGAAGGTTATCGTTTGACCACTTATTCAAAAGCTAACTTTCATTCTGAATTAGACGATGAAAATGTGTACATCAATGATATATATGAATTAATGGATGGTACAAATTATTCAAATCCTTATGTAGTTGATTATGTTTCTCTGTCATTGGTTAGAATGGCGCCAAACTTTTTAGCCAATGAGGCTTTGGATTTAGGTGTTGAAATCGGTAATACAATAAACCAATTTGTTTTTGCTGTTGCTGTTGATTCAGATAAATCTATCAAACAAATTAACTCTGTTAATGATGGCATGTATCCATACATGTCTAAACTTGTATTCAGGAAAAGCATTGAGGATGAGAAAAAAAGGATGGACAATGGTGAATTTGTTTTATTGCATGCCATCATTCCTCATGCTCCATATGTTTTAGATCCTGACTGTAATTATGTTGGAGTAAGAAAAAATAAGAAAAAATCTCAAAGACGAGACGTTCCATATTACGAGCAGGCATTATGTGCTATTAATTTGGCTGTAGAATTTCTTGATGAGTTGAAACGACAGGATAAATATGATGAATCAGTCATCGTAATTTTTGGTGATCACGGTAATGGAACCACTGACATCTTAAAAAATAAGTTTTCTGACAATAAAAGCGAACCCGTGAATGCCAGATATTCTCATTTTAATAATGACAAATTATTTGCCAGGACAAAAGCATTGCTGATGTTTAAACCAGCTCGTCAAGATGACAGTGGGATGGTTATATCCAGTAAAGAATCACAACTTATTGACATTGTTCCCACTTTAATTAGTTTGATTGGTATAGCTAAGCCAGAAGAATATGATTTTGAAGGAGTTAACTTATATTTAGATGGTAAAGTGAACAGGAAATCTTTGTTATTTTATTTCAAGTTGGCGATGTTTTACAACATGGAAGATGCTGAGGTATATGAGGTTGAGTTCAATCAAGAAACCCAAGAGAGAACTGGGAAAATCAGTTTTATTGAAAAGTTCAAGGTTCATTAAATACTGGGTGTAAGGGGGTGCTTGTTTTTCATATATAATGATATTGGTAAAGTCAATATTTGAAATGAGCGCCAAGAAATCATTGGACAGGCTTATAATTCCTTACCGCCATACACATCTTTATATTGCAGGCATAATTTATCTTTATATTTGCATTAATTTTTCGAGATGGTTTTCACTTTTTTAAACAATTTAAATAATCAGTATAACAGAAGATTTAATATATCAATTATGATATATTCCTTACTTTTTTTTACTTTAATGACAGGATTCAATGGTTAAGATGCAAACGATAAGGAATATGGGATTTCCTGACCATGACAGCAACTGGACAGATGTTGTGGACATGTTAAGAGATAATGCTTGGCATGTCCTCAAAACGATTTCTCCTGTTGAGTTTTGTAACAAATTAGAAGATGCTGTTCCCAATGAATGGAGCTACTGGCATGACTTATTAGACTTTGAATGTCTGGTGCTACACAAAGGGATGACTGATCGGTTGAAAAATG
>QILJ01000172.1 GCA_003233295.1 Ignavibacteria bacterium
CTCATAATTACTCACCAAATCCTCTCCTCAATCCCTTGCTAAAAGCATAATCAACAACCTCTTTATATTCGGATGGAGTTATTCTTCTGTTAAGCTTTTCATATTTATTTGAATTATATGCCGGGCGGTACTGATCCATTATGTTTAAATAGGAATCGGTTGAAATTTCATCTGCAATAAAATCAATTACTTTTTTAGAACCAGTAACATCGTTTGGAAGAACAAGATGTCTTACAAGCAAACCCCTTTGTGTCAATCCACGCTTACTTATTTTAAGATCACCAACCTGCCTGTGCATTTCTTTAACAGCATCTGTTACAACTTCCCAATAATTTTGAACGCCGGAAAACTTTAATGCATTTTCGTCAATTGAGTATTTTATATCGAGCATATAAATATCAATTATATATTCAAGCAGTTTTAATGTTTCCACCGATTCATATCCCCCGCAGTTATAAACAATAGGAAGCCCTAATCCTTTTTCCACTGCAAGTAATAATGCATCAACAATTTGTGGAGTGAAATGTGTGGGAGTTACAAGGTTTATGTTATGGCATCCTCTCTGTTGTAATTTTAACATTGATCTTGCCAAATCTTCGGTAGAAACTTTTTCTCCAATACCTAAATGGCTTATATCGTAATTCTGGCAAAACTCGCAGGAAAGGTTGCAGTTTGTAAAAAATATTGTTCCCGATCCGTGTGTGCCAACCAGCGGCGGCTCTTCACCAAAATGTGCACCGACACTTGAAATAATCATCTCATCGGTTGAATGGCATTCACCTGTTTCACCTTCGCTTCTTCTTGCCAAACATTCATTCGGACAGAATATGCACTCCACGAAAAGTTCGTGCAGAGCTTCTGCTTTTTCTCTAATTTCAATTGGAGTTAATTTTTCTAAATAAAGGGGAAGCATAGTTAAAATTTCAAAATACAAAAATCAAATTACAAACAATTTTTAATTTCCAAATTTCAAAAATCTTCAATGCAGTAATTACTTGAAAACCTGCTATTAATTATTATCTTTATGATTATTAATTAGAGATCTAAAATTGTGGAAGATAAGTGGTACATAGAAAACATTGAGGGTGAAAACTATATTTATCAACGCTTTTCGTTTGATCCTAAAATTCAGGAGCACACTTTTATAGGAAAAGAATTTATCGGTATGGATCAAGTTGAAGAAACACGGGATTTGAGAACGTTTGACAGAGTGGTTGATGCTGGTCCTTATGGGTTTATGCCTGATTTGGTTGAAGAACTAAAGAATCTTTTCGGAACCGGAAATTATGTATATGATGGATATGAAATAGGCGAGGAAGATTTCGGCTTGTATTTTTTCATCAAAGAAAAGTTATATAAAGATTTGCTTAAGAAAGTTGAACTGTGGGCTGACATAAATGATATCAAAGAATTTATTTATTGGGACGATAAGTTAGATCAGGCGGATGAAGAATCGTAATTTAGTTTTATTATATTTAATACAGTTAAATAGAAGTTATTATAGATATGGCAACAGAAAAATTAATAGAAGAAATACGCAAGTCGCTTAAGGAATCCGGCATTGCACTGAAAGGGATATACTTATTTGGTTCCCGTGCTAGAAATTTACAATATAAAGATTCCGATTATGATATTGCAGTAATTTTGAAAACTTCTGTGAATCAAGTAACTAAAGATGAAATACGTTCTGTCATTTATGATATTATGTTAAAGTATGATGTAGTAATAGACTCTCATATTTACGCGGAGCCCGATATTATTAATCCTGCAACACCATTCAGGAGTATAATAAAATCCGAAGGAATCTTTTATGCGGGATAATATGGATACACTCATCAAATATAGAATCAATCGTGCTGAAGAAACTCTGGATGATGCAAAACTGGCAATAGAAAATAACAGATTGCACCTTGCTGCTAACCGTATTTATTATTCTGTTTTCTATATTGTTTCTGCTTTAGCATTAAAGAAGGGTTTCACCACATCCAAACACTCACAGTTATTGGGCTGGTTTAACAGAGAGATAGTTAAAGCTGGTTTGGTTGATAAAAAGCTAGGGAAGTTTTATTTAGATGCATTTGAAATGAGACAGGAAGGGGATTATGATGATCTGGTTAGTTTTGATCTGACATATATAAAAGACAAATTTGACATTGCTCAGGAATTTGTAAAAAGAATAATAAAAATAATTAATTCCTGATATCTTCACTATCACCAGCTAACTGATAGCCATACCTTTTAGAAAAGTTATAAACATAGCAATAAAATATGCAAATGCCGCAAAAATCATTACCCAAACAAATCCCAACTCAATCGCAATTATAGTTGCAAGCACAACGCTTATAACAGAAAATAAACCGTTAATTCCCCATGCCCAGGGGACCTGGTTTTCATTGCGTTCAGAAAGCAATCTTAATCCTAATGGAAAAGGCATCCCCATAATAAATGCAGGCGGGGCTATTAATAAAGTTGTGAAAATTATTTTAACGGGTAAAGTGAAAACAATAGTTGTTTTTAGTAAGGAAGAAAGAAAAATTGCGTATATGATTAAAGAGATAATTATGAGGAATATTATTACGATTAGCCGGTTTGGCTTCGCACTTATCTTTTGTGATACGAGACTGCCGAAGCCGGAAGAGACCAGCATCAGACTTACAACTGCGGCTGCGGCATAAATTACGTTTCCGAAGTAAAGTGTAAACCGTTGAATAAAAATTA
>QILJ01000239.1 GCA_003233295.1 Ignavibacteria bacterium
AAGTGAAGACAGAGAGAACGAGAAAATACCATCCCGCAATAGCCACCATCAGAGAACCATAAACCACACTCTTTTTGATAACAATACGGATGTCAATTAATAGGTACTTGACAATGGCGTAGGCGACAATGCTGGTGTAGATTATATTTGCTAAATGCCCCGGCGGATATATCTTGATTCCGAATGTTGGTATGAAATTAACGATGCCAAAGAGAATAGCTAACCCCATTCCTATGAATAAATATTTTATCTGAGTGCGCTGGACTCCTGGAGTCATGTGCCTATATTTTTTATAAAGTAAATAAATTCCATAGCTAGTAGACAGAGCAAATAATAAGATAAAATAAAGATAAATCAGGTTTTTTTGAATGCTTAGCCCCCATGGATAATTAATTACGCCTTTAACCCAAAAAGGTGTCCAACTAATAATTGTAAAAATCGAACAAAGTATATATACTATTGATAACATTCTTCTTCTTGGCTTACTTTTGTCATGGGTGAAACTTAAGATAAAGTGGAGAAAAGTAGCTGGTATAAATAATAATCCTACCCGGAAAAATTTGGCCCACAATAGTGCATTTTCAGCAGTAACAGCAGTACGTATTCCAAATACATCAAAACTCCATAAGCCAATAGAGATACTCATCAATGCAAAGGTTCTATTTATTTTTCCTTCTTTATTTTTTGAGTAAACGAAAGCTCCCAACGTCAAATTAGCAATGCCAGCAATAAGATAAGGGAGAGAATTAATGTTTCTGACAATAGCGATATAGGTTCCTATAACTAGCACAATAAGAACAAAACAGATAAAGCTTACTCTTATAAAATTTTCGTTAGAGTTCAAGCGTTTTTTTCCTCCACAAGACGAAATTATTCATGAAAGCACATTTTTTCATTTATCTTTGCTACCAACCCTGCCATTTTATGATAATCGCCCGTGGAGAGATACCGGTTAGTTTTATCCCTGAATTGTTTGGGTGTCATTCCAGAATATTTGGCTATAAACATTTGATCATCAGTGAGGCGAGTAAGCAATCCAGAACTTTCCAATGTATATATAAAGTCTGTGGTTTCTTTAGTAAGCTCTTTGAACGATTTATTGTTGAGCTTGTATTCAGGAAATGGTTCCCATAGGCTCGGAGGATAAAATGTTTTCATCTTATATTGCATTATCTTTTTGAAAAGTCCGTTACGATCGTCAAGATCAAAACCATACCTTTTACTATTTTTTTCCCAGTCAGTTCCCAGGAGAACGGAAGGGAAACAGACGACGACTGAATCTGGCTTAACCTCTAACAGGAGACTCAAGGTTTCCTGTTTCGTCTTTTCTGTCTCATGTGGTGCAGGGATTATCACACTTGCAACTACATGTAGACCAGCCATTTTAGCTGCTTTAATGGCCCTCTTTATCTCATTTACTTTTACTCTCTTATTTATACTCCTGTCCAGGATCTCCTGACTGCCGGACTCGATTCCAAAAAAGACAGAATAGCAGCCAGAATCCTTTATTAATTGAAAGTCTTCATCGGGGGCTCCTCCGACATGTGCAAATGTAGTGTAAGTAACTTTCACTCCTCTTCTCAGAATCTCTTTAGCGATGCTCTTTTTAAGATTTGGAGGGGGATTAGAGCCAGCAAATTTAAAATTACGAATTCCATATTTCTTGTCCATCTCTTCCATTCGATCTATCACTTTCTCTGGGTTCATGGTTCTCCGCTTCTTTCCACTTTTTAATGGATGGGCGCAAAAACTACAAGAGAAAGGACAACCTCTGCTCTCGTCGATAAAAGCCATTTTTATTTTTTGGTCACCCCTCATAGCCAAGTAAACATCTTCATCATAAACAGGTGAAGGAATATTATTTAAATCAGCTACTCTCTTAATCGGGTTAGTTACGGACCGTCCGTTTTTCTTATAAATTAAATTGGGTATATTTTCTAATTTTCTCTTTCCATGAGCATAATCAGCCAGCATGCTTATAGTTTCTTCCCCTTCTCCATAAACAAGAACATCAAAGACATCGCAGACATCAAAAATCATTTCCCCAAAAAAATCGACGTGAGGACCGCCAGCAAATATTAGTAAATCAGGGTTCTCTTTCTTCAATTGCTTGGCAATAGTTATGGATCCCCTAAATCCGTCGCCTAACCACAGTTTTAATCCAACAAAATCAACATCATGTGCTTTAACATATTCGCTTATCTCTACTGCAATTTCTTTGACCTTCTGCTCCTGTAGTTGATCGATGCAAATATCCAAATTACGAAAATTTTTCAAATCAGCAAGATCGGGGTTGCAATTTTGTCTCAAAGCGCTAACAATCCTTCGTGTTAAAATTAGCAACTTATCTCTATGTTCGTGAGGGAAAAGTTTATCTATTATATTAACAGTAGCATAATCAAATATTACTGTCTTATGCCCTTTGTTAATTAAAGAAGCAGCTAAATTAGCCAATCCATTATCTAGTACCAAACTGCGAGCTGAAGCAGGATAGCCAGCATAATTTATCAAAATGCTTTTAGTAGTCATTGTTTTTAGGTTCCTCATTTAGGAAAGTCAGAATCAGTACAGCTCTCTTCTTTCCGCCTTTATTTCGATTTAAGACAAGATAGCTCGATAGATTAGAAAAAAACCTCTAAGCCGGCTTCTGTCCGGGAAGTTTCGTAGGTGTTGCGTCCGTCTAAGGGAATTCGGTAGTTGCAATAGATTCTCAT
>QILJ01000336.1 GCA_003233295.1 Ignavibacteria bacterium
CAAAGGCCTTTAGACGCTATCTAATGGTGGGTCTCAGTTTACCCGTATTTCTGGAGAATTGATCATACAATACGCTCAAATTCGTTCCGGCGAAAACACGCCTCCACCGGACGCGTGCCGTGAACGCGCCGTTTAGCTAAACGTTATGTTTCAAAAATGATAATTTCAGTTAATGGATAGTAGGGAGAAGAATTAAATGGCTAAGCCTTTAAGCATGTTTATTAGTTACTCTCATAGAGACGAAAGCTTTGTTGATGAACTAAAAAAACATTTGGTTACGTTAAAACGTAGAGGAATTCTCAACGATTGGCATGACAGAGAGCTAGTAACAGGTGATAGTTTTGATAATGAGTTAAAAGAAAAACTTCTCAATGCAGATTTTGTTGCATTTCTAGTAAGTGTTGATTTTCTTTCATCTTGGTATTGTTATGAAGTGGAGCTGAAAGAAACATTGAATAGACTAGATAATGGTGATGTACGAATCATTCCGATAATTATTAGGCCATGCAAATGGAAAGACACAGAATTATCTAATTACCTAGCAGCCACCAGAGATGGAAAGCCAATCTGTAAATATGATGTGCAAGATGAGGCATGGGTAGAAGTAGTTGACTCAATAGAAAAGGCAATCAGCAAGTATCATTCTTTAAAGAAAAGTATGGGAATTACCAATGATGCAGGTTCTAAGAATGGAAGCTTAATGCTTAACAGTGAGTTTATTTGCAAGTTAGAAGATACGGAGATTGTTTTTAACCATAAGCATAAGGAGAAAATAATCCTTCACGATGTATTCGTATCCCCAGACTTAAAGAATATAAAGAACGAATATGATGAAATTGGCAAGACAGTTGAGGCGATGGAACTTATTAACAAATCCTTAGCTTCTTCTAAAGTTTTAATATTAGGTGGGGAGCAGAGTGGAAAAACAGCACTTTCAAAAATGTTTTTTAATGTCTATTTTGAGCAAGAATCTCTTCCTTTACTTTGCAGTGGAAAACAAATTACCGATGTTGATTGCAACAAATTGTTTAGAAAGTTACTCGAGGAGCAATATGCCAATCTGACAGTAGATGAATATATTATAGAGAGGCACCGTAGCGTCTTAGTGATTGATGACTATAGTGAGTTAAGAATTAACATTCGCTACCAAAAGAGATTGCTTGATCTTCTTTCTGAAGCAGTAGGTACACTGATTATTATCTCAAGCACGTCAATTAAATATGATGAAAGCAAATTTGTTGAATTATCAGATTTTGAGCAATATGAAATATTGCCATTTGGAAATATGCGTAGAGGTGAGTTAATTGAAAAATGGAACAGCATAGGAAGAATAGAAACAATAGACATAAAAGAATTACATGATGAAAATGATCGAGTCACTATGCATGTAAACTCAATCATAAGGAAAAATATATTACCACCTAAGCCCGTTTATATATTAACCATAATACAGCTGATAGATACAGCAAAACCATCAGATTACAGTTTGACTTCATATGGACATTGTTACCAATCGCTCATACAAGCCAATTTCGTGAAGGCAAAAATAAAACCCCGTGATTTTGATTTATATATAAACTATCTAACAGAGCTGGCTTACTATTTATTTGATTCAGGTATTGATGTAATTAGTGAGTTGGATCTTGAAGAATTCCAAAAATTATACTCCAAACAGTATTTGGTAGAATCCCATAAAAAAGTAATAAAAGAATTGCTGATATCTGGAGTTATACGGAAGAAAAATGAGTTTATTGAGTTTGGGTACAGATATATTTATTATTTTTATGTAGCAAAATACTTAGCAGACCACCTTGATATAAGCAATTGTAAAAAATGTATTGAGCATCTTTGTGAAAATATACACACGGAAAAGAATGCGAATATATTGATATTTTTAGTACATCATAGCAAGGATAGCCAAATAATTGATGAGATACTTCTGCATGCTTCAGTGGTATTCGATGGAACCGAAGAAGCAACTCTAGATACAAGTGATACGAAATATTTAATGGACTATATTGCTTCCATCCCAAATCTAGTGATTGAACAAAAAGATATTGACAAGGAAAGAAAATCCCGCTTGAAAGAAAAAGATCATATGGAATTGGAAGACGGTGAAATTAGTGATGAAGGCAATAATAACGAGAGTGATAGTAAAATACTATCTGAAATTAATAGATCTGCAAGATTGATTGAAATAATTGGCCAAATCTTACGAAATAGGTATGGGTCACTAAAAAAAGATCAGTTAAAAGATCTTAGTTTATCGGCGTATTCTTCAGGCTTAAAATTCCTAAACTTCTTTCTTACTACCACACGAGAAGACCAAGAGTATATCTTGAATTTTATTAAGGAAATATTCAGAGGGAAGAATAAATTAACAGATGAAGATGTTACAAAAGAGGCGCGAAATATCTTCCTAATGTTTTGCTATGGCACATCTTATTCTGTAATAAAGAAAATCGCCAATTCTCTGGGGTCTGATAAATTAATGCCAATCTTTAATGATATAAACAATACACATGCTGAATCACCAGCAATGAAGCTAATTCATGTAGCAATTCAATTGGAATTTATGAAATCTATACCGAAAAATGAGTTGTCAGAAATGTATTTGGATTTTGAAGGGAACCCCATTGCCCAAAGGTTATTGCAAGAATTGGTTGTTCAGCATTTATATTTGAACCACGTAGATTATAAAGATCGCCAGTGG
>QILJ01000145.1 GCA_003233295.1 Ignavibacteria bacterium
TACTTAATAATTTATACTAAGAGAGTATCCCAATGGAATATTTTAACTCGGATTATTTTACTTATGTCGAAAATGAATTGCTGTGTGAGCAAGTTCCATTAACTAAACTTGCAAACGAATTTGGCACTCCTCTATTTGTTTACAGCAAAAACTTTTTTGTGGATAGGTATAATGAATTATCAGAAGCATTTAAAGAAATTAACCACAAAATCTTTTACGCTTCTAAGGCTAATTTCAATATAAATGTCATTAAAATATTCAATGACTTAGGCGGCGGTGTTGATGTTAATTCTGCAGGAGAATTATTCAGAGCATTAAAAGCCGGAGTTACGCCGCAGAACATGCTTCTTACCGGAGTCGGAAAAACCGATGATGAAATAAGACTTGGGTTAGAAAAAAACGTATATCTTATCAAAGCGGAGTCTGAAGAAGAAGTTTTAGCAATAGATAAAATAGCCGGCGAAATGGGAAAAATTGCTTCGGTAGCAATACGAGTTAACCCTGACGTTGATCCTAAAACACATCCATATATTTCTACTGGTCTAGCGGAAAACAAATTCGGCATAGATTCAAAATTAGCATACGGTCTAGCCATAAGATCTTCCAAGCTTGAGAACATTGAGCTTGCCGGCATTGATATGCATATAGGCTCGCAGATAACAACCATAGAACCTTTTGTTGAAGCCACTATCAGAATGGTTGAGCTTTATAAAAAAATCCAAGCTGCGGGAATTCCTCTTAAACATTTTGATATCGGTGGCGGTATTGGTGTTTTATATAAAGATGAAGCGCCATTTACGCCAAAAGAACTTGCCGATAAATTGATTCCAATATTTATGCAGATTGATGCGGAAATAATATTTGAACCAGGAAGGTTTTTAACAGCAAACGGCGGCGTTCTGCTAACAGAGGTTCTATTCACGAAAAAGAACTCACACGGAAAAAACTTTACCGTGGTTGATGCTGCAATGACGGAACTCCTTAGACCCAGTATTTATAAGGCTTATCATCATATTCAGCCTGTATTAAAAAACAATGAAAACGATGTTGTTATGGATGTTGTTGGTCCGGTTTGCGAAAGCGGGGACTACCTTGCAAAAAACAGAACAATTTCAAAAGTATCCAGAAAAGATATTCTTGCCGTTATGTCCGCAGGCGCATATGCAATGGTAATGTCATCTAATTATAACGGAAGAAGAAGACCGCCGGAAATCCTTGTTGATAAGAATAAATACTATGTGATAAGAGGCAGGGAAACATTTGAGCATTTGTTATATGATGAAGAAATAATTGATCTTGCTGAATAAAGATAAGAAATTTATATTTTTGTATATTTGATTATAAAAGAATGAGTGTCTCTTTGTTCAACGGAACAAAAAAAGGAGTATTAAAATGAGCAATGAATATAGCAGTGCAGATTTTGAAGAATTCGATTCCAAGGAGAAGGTTGATGATGCAACCGAGATTATTGAAGATAAGCTTTGGGTAAAGCTTGAAAAAGTTGGCAATAAAATTTCATTCGCAAAAGATTTATTGGCTCTCTATAGATATTTGTTGGACGGTGATGTTGGCTGGCAAAGGAAGACCGTTGTAGTCGCAGCATTGATATACTTTATTGTACCTATTGATGCTATTCCTGATCTGGTACCGTTATTCGGCTATATGGATGATCTAGGAGTTATTATGGCAACATTAAAATTTCTAGGACATGAATTAATTCCTTATTATGATTAAGTTTTTTTGATTTGATTTTTTTAAAAATCATATCTCATATTTTTCGAGTTCACCTCTCGAGCAAGTCCCGTTTTTATAAACTTTTTTATTATAGGTATATTAATGAATTACAAAGTGATCAAGAAAGAAAAAATATTTGAAGGTGTTGTTTTTGATGTTCAAGTTGATAAGATAATTTATGACAGCGGAAATGAAAGTGTAAGAGAAGTTGTGGTTCATAATGGGGGGGCAGTAGTTCTTCCAATTACAGATGAGGGAAAATTAATTTTAGTAAAGCAATTCCGATATCCGTTTCAAAAATTTTTGATCGAAGCTCCGGCAGGGAAATTAGAAAAAGGTGAAGATACTTACGAGTGTGCTTCAAGAGAGCTAACCGAAGAAACTGGTTACACCTCAGCTAAGATTACAAAGCTTGGGGAAATATATACATCTCCCGGTTTTTGTGATGAAATACTTTATCTATATTTAGCCACAGACTTAACTGCAGGCGATCATAACAGGGAAGAGGGTGAATTCGGAATGGAAATGTTTGCGTATTCTATTTCTGAAGTTGATGAAATGATAAGAAACGGCAAAATTGTGGATGCCAAAACAATTGCGATAATTTACCATTACAAAAATTTATCCGTTAACTCTTGATAATTTGATCGATATCGATTTTCTCAATATGATCTAACGTTGTTCCTAAAAATCTTTCGGCTATTATTTTAAACTTTACCGGAAGATCGCTTACATAATATTGATGTTTTCCAATTTGATTTGAATCGTTCCGCAGTCCAATTCCATTTAAGTAATCCTCTACTTCAAGCGCTGCTGCTGTGCCTGAATCAATCAGTGTTACTTCCTGACCCATAACTTTTTGAATGATCTCTGTTAATACAGGATAATGAGTACAGCCTAACACCAGTGTATCAATTTCCTTTTTGATCAATTCCTCTAGATATTCTTCTGCTATTAGCTCGGTTGC
>QILJ01000455.1 GCA_003233295.1 Ignavibacteria bacterium
AAATATGAATTTGTTTCTGAAAATATCAGCGGTTTGATCAAGCCGGTACACGTATCAACTCCGCAAATTATGCCGTATGATACACTCTTTCTAAAACCGGAGAAGGCAAATATTTTCATTGAGTCCGCTACGGATGGTGCAGATATTTATTATACCATTGACGAAAGCATACCCGATCAGAAGTCAATAAAATATAAAGGCACTTTTGAATTAGAGAATAATTCTATTGTAAAAGCTATTGGCTATAAGGATGGATATATCCCAAGTTTTATAAAAACCACAAAAGTAAATTTTATCGATCCCAAAATTAACGGTATTGATTATACGGTATATGAAGGGATGTGGAATAAAAAACCGGATCTTGATAAAATAAAACCTGTATCAAGCGGAAGAATCTATCGCATCGATGTGAAGAATATAGAAAAGCGTGAAGATCATATTGCTATTATCTTTAAGAGTAATCTTGAAATTGATCTTGACGGAGAGTACATTTTTTACTCTTCAGCTAATGATGGAAGTGTTCTCTATCTGGATAATAAAGTTGTTGTGGATAATGCCGGTTATTTCGGAAAGAAAGTTGATAACGGAAAAATTACTCTAAAGAAAGGTCGTCATTCATTAAAAATTATCTACTATGAAAATACAGGATCTGAATCTATTGATGTTAATATTGAAGGTCCTAATTTAACAAAACAGCCGATTCCACCTTATAAATTATTTTTTGATTAATAAGAAATAAGTTAAGTTATAATTGAAAAATTCATTGAGTAATTTTTCTCTTGTAATTATCTTAATATCCCACTAAGGCAATTGAAACACTAAAATTATTATTTTTTAAAGCCTTAGTCCATAATAATAACTTTATGTAAGTATTGTAACTTATTATTTCTATTATAGTTACATTATTGTATCTGAGATATTTTTCAAAATACAAATACGGTATATTTTACATGTTGAGTATGAGAATTGCGTTAGATATCATTAGTTTTCGCTAAGAATTATTCAATAAAAAGGGAGCATGTAAATGCTCCCTTTTCTTTTTACTTAAAATATCGTGCTCCGATAAGTTAAATACTACAATTTTTTAACAAGTTTCAATCTATTGAGTGCTCTTCTTAGCGCTAATTCTGCTCTCAGAACATCAATACTTTCTTCATTAGTTTCTCTAGCAATTCTTTTCTTTGCACGTTCCATTGCTGCTTTAGCTCTTTCTACATCAATTTCTTCCGGGCTTTCGAATGATTCGGCAAGAACTACTACTTTGTTGTTCAATACCTCTACAGTTCCGCCGCTTGTTGCATAAAGATTATTCTTCCCTTCTGCTTCTTCAATTTTGATCTGACCCACCTCGAACGAACTCATCAAAGGAGCATGATTATACAATACTTGAAAGCTTCCTAATGTACCGGGAATTGTGATGGACTGAACATCTCCCTCAAAAGCGGTTTTTGTCGGAGTTACTATGTCAACGTGTAATGTTTTCATTATTCAGCAGACATTTTCTTTGCGTTCTCTACAGCTTCTTCGATTGTACCCACATACATGAAGGTCATCATGTTTTCCTTCTAATATCTCTTTGAAGCCTTTAATAGTGTCCTCTAACTTAACATACTTGCCCGCAGTGCCGGTAAACTGTTCTGCAACAAAGAATGGCTGACTAAAGAATCTTTGTATCCTTCTTGCTCTTCGTACAGTTTGCTTATCCTCTTCGGATAGTTCATCCATACCCATAATATTTATAATGTCTTGAAGGTCATTATACGACTGAAGAACTTCTTTCACTCTTTTAGCAACATCGTAATGTTCATCTCCAACAATATCCGGCTGCAGAATTCTTGAAGTTGAATCAAGAGGATCAACAGCAGGATAAATTCCCAGTTCTGAAATCTGACGGCTGAGTACAGTTGTAGCATCAAGATGCGAGAATGTTGTTGCAGGAGCAGGATCTGTTAAGTCATCAGCAGGAACATAAATTGCCTGCACGGAAGTGATAGAACCCTTGTCCGTTGAAGTAATACGCTCTTGCAGTTCCCCCATTTCAGAAGCTAAGTTCGGCTGATATCCAACAGCAGAAGGCATACGCCCTAGCAGAGCGCTAACTTCCGAACCAGCTTGCGTAAATCTGAATATATTATCAATGAATAAAAGCACATCTCTCTCTTCCACATCACGGAAATACTCTGCAATTGTTAATCCCGTGAGTCCAACTCTCAATCTAGCGCCGGGAGGTTCGTTCATCTGACCGAATACCAAAGCCGTTTTATCCAACACGCCCGATTCCTTCATTTCCATCCAGAGATCATTTCCCTCACGGGTTCTTTCACCCACACCTGAGAAAACCGAATAACCGCCGTGCTGTTTCGCAATATTGTGGATCAACTCCTGAATTATAACCGTTTTACCAACGCCGGCGCCCCCGAATAGACCTGTCTTACCGCCTTTTGAATAAGGTTCGATCAAGTCAATAACTTTGATACCGGTTTCAAAAATTTCCTGCTTAGTTATCAGATTTTCAAACTTTGGAGCGTGACGGTGAATGTTATATCGGACATCAGATTTGATTTCACCGAGACCATCTATCCCTTCGCCAAGTACGGAAATTAATCGTCCCAAGGTTCCCGGACCGACCGGTACTGAGATAGGTTCACCTGTATTAATCGCTTTCATACCTCTTACAAGTCCGTCTGTTGTATCCATAGCAATCGTTCGTACCCTATTCTCGCCTAAGTGCTGCTGGACTTCAACTATTAATTCTTCTTCGTTCCCTTCTAAGGAAGTGCGCGGAATTTTAATTGCGTTATATATTTTCGGAATGTGTCCGTCTTCAAAATCTATATCAACTACAGGTCCAATTACCTGGACAATTCGTCCATCGCTCGATGCCATTTTTTACCTATTTAAATTTTATTTGAAGCATAAAGTTAACTATAAAATGATTTTGTATCAATATGTTTTGTCTTATTTATTTGAGCAAAATCATTTTTTTGAAAATTACTTTTTGTAATTCTTAATCAATTGCATCTTGTGATTCATTATAATTTTATCGTTATTAATAAAACCTTCATTATTTTATAAATGTAATTTAATTTTTTCGAGGAATTAATCATGAGTGAGAAATAAAATTATATTAAGAACCAATCTACCGAAGTATCAAGTTCAAAATTAAGATGAATAAGATATAGTAACTGTTATTTCGAGCATTTTTATTGTGGATACCTATGATATTCATTGTAATTGCCAATGATGCATTGAGCGAACTTGTTTACGGGCCTTCATTAGTTGAGCTTCAGGCTTATTAAATTTCAACTGTAACTAATAATTAATTTCCCAAAGTGGTATAAATCCTTCTTTTTTAATTACTAACTGCCCAGCAGGGCTCAATGACCAATCAATAAATTTTTTAACATATACTGAAGGAGTACGAGTTGTAAAAAAATGCAAGTAACGCGTTAATGGATAACTATCATTTTTAGCATTTTGAATATTCGGAGCTATACCATCAATCGAAACTAGTTTTACATTATTTGCCAATCCGATCCCTCCAAAACCTAATCCATCTGGTCTATTTTGAACAAATTCAATAATTTCCTCAGTAGTAGAAAAGACTTTTGCTGAATCACAAAATTCCTTATTAGGAATTAAAAGATCCTTTAAATATTTTCTAGTGCCTGACCCAGATTCTCGAATTGCTAACTCAATTCTACCCTTTCCCAAATTAAGGTCTTTTAAATCAGTAAATTCGCATGTGAATATTTTCCCCAATTCTGATAATGTTAGATTTTCAATCGGAGATTTAGTGTTAACATAAATGCTCACAGCATCCTTTGCGATTAGATAATACATTCCAATACTTCCATAATATTCAGCAAGACTTTTTGCCTCAATGGAACTTAAATTTCGTGAAGCTGTGGCAATATCAATTCCTCCATGCAACAATTCTTCAATACCTGATTCAGTCCCTCCTCCAAAAACTCTGAACTTAACACTAGGATTTTCGGTTGAATACTCCTCTACAAGTTTCTTAGTCAGATGAAGCATAGTATCCGAACCTTTAATTTTAATAACAATTTCTTTTTCTGAAAAAACGGAAGAACCACTACATCTTATAATTATAAAGGAAAAAATAAA
>QILJ01000401.1 GCA_003233295.1 Ignavibacteria bacterium
AAAATACGAATTATTCAAATTAATTTCAGGATGAAATTATAGTCTTTGCCCTTTATTCTGAAGAGATGATGATTTTACGACCAAGTACTATATAAACTAATTCTTAAATAATATAACAAATTCTGTCCTTTTTAGACAGACTGCCGTCTTGAGCAAGAGTAAAAGTTGAATCAGAAAGTCTTTTCTCTTCAATATATTTTTTCATGGGCCAATGTAAGTCTATAACTTTCCAGTTTTCAGTATATCGACGACTTATTAACCAATCCGAATAAATATCTAATACATTTGCGTATGCTCTACCCTTGCGTTCATCATAAATTGGTGGGGTAAAATGGATTATTGGTATTCCTAATTTTGCAATACTAGTGTGCATCCACTCGATACCTTCTTTAAATTTTTGAAAGCGATAATCATCAAAGGGTAAGTAAATACCATCATTCATTCCATAGCATGCAAATACAAGATCGGGGTTAAGTTGTGTTAGGATTCGTTCCAATCGTTCATGTAAGTCGGGACGATGGAATTTACCCATGGCATGATTTGGCTCAGAAAGTCCAGATACTGTTTCACTTGGTAAACCGACATTAATAACTTCAATTTGCTTTTGGGGATAACGAGTTGTTAAATAGGCTTCAATATAAGATACATATTGCCCTGCATAAGTTATACTATTTCCAAGAAATATAATTCTCTTTACATTTTTTGGTATTGTATAATCTGCTTGGGTATTTATATTGAGTTGAGTTCCTAAAATAATAATTGTAATTAGTTGGTTAAATAAAGAAAACATGTTAGCACACGTAATATTATTAATGGATGTCTCAAAGTATCATTCTGAACATGCCCGCCTAAGTTTACCTGTCGGCAGACAGGGTGGGCTTGATTCAGAATCTAAAAGTTAAAATTTATTACAACATTGAATATTGAAATTTAGATCCAAAAAAACAGCTAAATCAATATTTCATCTGCATGAAGAAGATCATTATATAGCTCGTCTTTGATCGACTCAGCATTCTTCTTAGCGCTGGCAAGTGAAGATACAATATATCTGTTTGCGATAAATACTTTTCTTGGATTGTCTTCTGCTTCTTCCAAAAGCAAATAGCCAATGTAGAGATAACTATATAACTCAACAAGATCTTTAGCGGCAACATCTTGGAATGTTGTGTCATTTTTATCCACAACGTATTTTAAGCTGTCATCGAATATCTCCCTGATTTGTTTTAAGAATTCATTAAGTCTTTGTAAACCAGTTTTATATTCTTTTGCCGCTTTTTCTGCAAAGTATTCTTTAAGAATGTCATTTATCACACCACCTATCGCAGCGACAATCTGAAGCTGAGAAGTTCCCTCATAAATGTTGGTAATGCGTGCATCGCGGGTATATCTTTCGACCTTGAATTCTTTCATATATCCCGTTCCGCCGTGTATCTGAAGTGCATCATAAGTGATCTTGTTCGCAGCTTCAGTGATGATGTATTTTGAAATCGGGGTAAGAATGTTAGCAATTTTCATTTCTTCTTTCAGCTGAGCCATCTCTTCTTTAAAAGGGTTTCCTTCAGCTTTCAGTTTTTTTATCTTTTCTTCCATCATCTCTTTTATATCCACTGATTTTGATGCGCTGTAGATCAATGATCTGCATGCCTCCAATGAAACGCGCATATCCAGCAGCATATTCGTAACAGCCGGAATGTTGTAAATCGCTTTGCCGAACTGTTCTCTTTCTTTTGCATATTTGAGAGCCTCTTCGTAAGCTGCTTGCGCAATCCCCAAAGCCTGAGCCGAAACGCCCATGCGTGCACGGAACATCAGATCAAGTGTATATCTTATCAATCCGAATTTTCTTTGTCCGACCAACTCAGCCGGAGTGTCATTGAACTGTAGTTCGGTAGTAGGAGAACCGTGGATGCCGAGTTTATTTTCAATTCTTCTTACTTTAAGAGTTTCATCATTATAACATGCAAAAATACTTAAACCGCGTCCGTCTTTTGTCCCCGGTTCCGAACGAGCCAGTACTACATGAACATTTCCGTTGCCGTTTGTAATGAATCGTTTAACGCCTTTCAATCTCCATTGTCCTTTTTCATCCTGATAAGCGTGTAATTTAACAGCTTGAAGATCGGAACCTGCATCCGGTTCAGTCAATGCCATAGCGCCTGTATGTTCTCCAGTGCAGAATTTCGGCAGATACTTTTCTCTCTGTTCCTCAGTTCCGAATTTACTTATTGTATCGGCGATATCCTGTAAGCCAAAAATATTCATTAATGATGCGTCAGCGCGGGAGATCATTTCTATTGACATCGTGTAAATTGTGAAAGGAAAATTCAGCCCGCCGTATTTACGAGGAAGGATCATACCTCTTAATTGTGCTTGAGCAAGTCGCTTCAGGTTTTCTTCAGTTCCTTTTGCATATCTAACTTCACCATTTTCAAAGTGCGCTCCTTCTTCATCAACTCCTGAAGCACGTTCGTCTATATAATTGCCCGTAATATCTCCAAGTACTTCCAATACTTTCTCAAAATTATCCATAGCATCTTCATAGTTTTCCGGGGCGTATTTGAATTCCTTTGCCTGCTCGTAATTATTTTCGGTAACTTCCAGAACTTCTTTCAGATCTAATCTATTAAAGTGAAATACTATATCTTCATTATCAGTGAAAAAATTTGGCATTCTATCCTCTACT
>QILJ01000282.1 GCA_003233295.1 Ignavibacteria bacterium
GCAACTTTCTGTTCAATATTATCGCTCATTTAAACTCCTATTTATTAATTTGAATTGGTAATTCATATTCTGTTTTTTCACCATTAGGTGATTTAAAATAGATCTTTCCATAATAAACCGCATCATCCGGCATACTGAAATTCGGATATAAGTAATTTAATGATAATTTATATTGTACAGAAGGATACAAAGTTATTCTGCGGGAATAATCGTTTGTTACTTTAATACTAACATTTTCCTTCACATAAGTAGTTTCCATAATCTTAACATTCATCTGTCCGGCTTCATTTGCATACGCTGGTATCAGAGTAAGTTTCAGTTTTGTCTCATCTCCTAAAAAATTATTCTTTATAGAGATTGAACCTTTGCTGTAAGAAAGACCGTCAGATGATAATGCCTTCCCATCTTCGTCATATATCAAAACAGCAAAATCGGTTACCTTGTCAAAATCTGTTTTGGAAATTTTAATGTCGAATTTTTTTGCCGTTTCTTCTCTCTTAAGTGTAAAAGGTATATCGTAGGTTTCTACACTATCCAGGAAAACTGAAAAATTCCTCTGATAACCGAGGATCCTTCCGCTTAAAAGATATGAATCGACTTTATTAAAGGTATTGACTATATTAATTGACTTTTCTTCGTAATCTAGAACTTTGTTTTTCATTCTATCAATGCTTTTGAACTCAATATTAAGATCATAAGTTGAAGCTTCCTTTGCTGTAAACTGACCTAAAACCACATATTCATACACACCGGGTTCAAGACCGTAAAAATATTCTTCGTAGTCCTCATCATCTTTACTGGCATTAAGCTTCCCGAAAAGCACTTTTTCGCCATCCGGTTTATGCAGATACATTCTTGTAACTGTAAACTGGTCTGAACCTGAACTTAATTTTATTCTCATTGATGATGCACCCGGAGGTACTTCCAGGAAATATCTTTTATGCATCCCTTGGCTAACAGTCTCGTTTCTCCAAGTCATAGCATAATTGTTTTCACTTGTAAATTGATATGGAAGAACAACAGTTGCCATCATATCAAATGCCGGTGTATTGGTTTTGCTGTCGTATGCTGTAATTGTTCCGTTGTACATACCGAAATCAATCATTTTCGATTTATCTAACCGGTAATTGATTGTTGCCGAATGATCATTCCTGATTCTGGCTTGTTTTGAGATCGGGATAAGCCAATCGCTATCACTTTTCAAATTGAATAATCTGTAAAACTTATTTGTTGTATTATTGTCATCCTTTATAACAGAGAAAGAAAAGTTCTCGTCACCGGTTAAGTATGAACCGTTTCTTACATACATACTTGATGAAATTTCATCGGGCATATTAGGAGCAAAAGCGCTGATAGTATAAGTTTCAAACTTTGAAATTTCACCGGCAGCAATATATTTTTTCAGAAGTTCAAAAGCATTGACAACATTTATCAAACCGCCGCCTTGATCGATTCTTACATAACCTTCCATCGGTACGGCGCTTTCTCTAAGCACTTTGTATAATAATCGTGAAGGAATTTTTACATCCGGGAATTCAACCTTGGCAGCGCTGAGTAACAGAGACAATACTCCGGCAGAGTAAGGCGAAGCCATGCTTGTACCCCAAAATCTGTCACCGCCTGCAAAGTTAGGAACCGTTGAAGTTGCAGCGCCGGGAGAGACCACATCGGGCTTTGGCACTTCACCGCCGCGTGAACTGAAATGAAGGATAATATCTCTGTCAAGAACAGTTCCATATAGGTCATTCCCGATTTCCTGTGCTAAAACCGCTCCAGATGAAAGCACAGAAGTACTTGCTGCTGGTAACCCGGTTGTTGAAATACCGGGACCTTCGTTACCGTTTGATGTGGCAATATATAGGTAGGGATTATCTTTAACTAAATCAGCAAGAAAAACTTCAAAGTCGGCGTGTCCCTCAATTTCGGAACCGATACCGAAGCTCATATTGATGATGCAAGGTTCTTCTCTTTCTTTCGAGATCTTATCGGCATAAAGGTAAGCTCTCTTCATACTTCCTGTTACTGTAGCACCGCCGGATAAAGTATTATTACCCAGTTTTAATCCCATTAAATAAGCGCCAGGTGCAACTCCGTTAAGTGAAGTTTCACCAATGCTGTAGCCAGCGGCAATACCTGCACAATGAGTTCCATGACTCCCATCGTCAAAAAAGAGGACTACTTTTTTCTCTTCAGGAAAAATATTCAAAGCAATTGTAAAATATGTCAGCCCGGTTTCATTCTTTATCTTGATGACATCATGTTTCTCTTTGTAATTTCTGTTCGGTTTATCATCGGAAATGTCACCATCAGAATTTGCATCAAAGTAAGCTACCCAATACGATTCGCCCTCGCTCTCAGTTTCAAAAGCTATAATGTAAAATTTGTCATCGGTAGTTCCATTCCCATTAAGATCTCTAACACGCGAACCGGAATTCATCCAGCGTTTTTCTGTTACTAAACCGATGTAATACTTATCGTCTTTGGCTTTCAATGTTAATTTATCAGCGCCGGCAATTTTATAATCCTTCTCTCTGTTGACAAACAAAGAACTATCATTTTCGTTTTCAATTTCAGCATCATAAAGTTGTACATCGCCCTGTCCGGTAAAGTCTTGAACATCAATAACCTTGTCTTCACCTGTAGAAGTTTTAGTCAACCCGTCTATTCCCATGTCAATC
>QILJ01000116.1 GCA_003233295.1 Ignavibacteria bacterium
CTCCGATTACATCAGGAGGATTAGATAATATAACAGAAAACATAACTTATTACTCTGGTTTCTCTGGAATATCTGTCTTATTGAATTATAATGGAACTAATTATTCAACGACCACAACAGGAACAGGATACACAAGAAGTTATACAAAGAAATTAACAGCCCCAACAGTTTCAACTCAAACGAACTTAACCTTCTATTTTATAAATCTCTTATCTAACTCAACAGGAACTTATCAAATAGAAACAAAGAAATACAACCAAACGATAAATCCTTTCTTAATTGATGATTGTTCTTCTTATACAAAACCTCTAATGAATTTCACAATGGAAGATGAAGATAGTTTAAATGAAATAAATGGGACAATAGAAATAGCATTAAAATACATATAATAACTCATTTAATTATATAGCGGGGCAAGAATCAAAAATCTGCCTTGGTAATTTATCACAAACTTATACTCTTTCTTATCAAATAAGATACTATGGAAATGAAACCACCTATTTTAAACAATATAAAAACATCCAAAGAATGACTTTAGATAATAATTCTCTGGCTCAAAATATCACCCTATATGATTTAAAGATTACAAGGGGTTTCCCATTCACGGCAATAGTAACAGGAAATCTAATGAGTGGGACAGGAAATACAGGTCTATTAATTGATACCCAAAGACAATACTTACCATCAGATAGTTTCAAATCAATAGAAGGGAGTGTAACAGATAGCAACGGAAATGCGGTTATTCATTTAGTGCCTAATGATGAAATCTATAACTTCATAGTAAGTTTAGATGGGGTGGTTCTTGGTTCATTCAATAATTATCAGGTCAAATGTGCTAATCCATCAATAGGAGATTGTTCTATAACATTAAGTCTTTCTCAATCATCCGCAAGTCCCCCTGATTTTGAAACCTTAGGAAATATAACCCAAACATTCTTATTAAATAGAGATACAAATACCCTATATCAAACATTCATTTCAACGGATGGTTTATCTAAAACAGTGAGAAGTTTAGTCTTAAAGGCAGATAACTATGATAATACTACAATATGTAATAATACTGTATCAGGAACATCAGGAACACTAATCTGTAATCTCCCAGTAGCCTATCAAAATAGTTCAATATTCGTCCAGACATTTGTTAATGGAGATTATATAGGGACAAAGTTCTTTTCTCAAGGAAATTCTCCAGACTGGAAAGGAGCAGATATTCTTTTATTATTATTAATGTTTAGTGCCTTAACTTTATTATTTATCGGTCATCCTATATTCACAATAATCGGTTCAATCTTAGGTTTAGTAATCCCAATAATATTTATCTCGGTCGCAGGGGCATCCTTCGGAACATTAATCGGGGCAACATTCTATTATATAGCGGGAGGTGTTATTCTTATAATCTTAATGAATAAGAAAAAAGTATAATGAGTGACATCCTCCCCCACATAAATGAAGGGGCTTCCAGCAAACCTAATGCTTACTCAAGTTTGCATATAGTTCCTGTTTCAACGACACGAGCCTTCCCGAAAGAAGGTCTTACAGTATCTCCAACAGGCGTAGAGATTTGGACTTGTCCAGCCCTATCAATGTTCAACGAAGCATTTAAATCACGATGACAAACAAAACCACAACCCAAACACTTGAACTCCCGATTAGCCAGAGGCATATCTTGGATGTTCCCGCATTTGCTACAGGTTCTACTTGTATTCTTGGGATTAATCCTAATCAACTGTCCACCAGTTCTTTCAACTTTGTAGGACAACATCTGAAGGAAATAACCCCAAGAGACATCATTTATACTTTTAGCAAGATGATGGTTTTTAACCATATTCCCAATTTGCAATTTCTCAACAGAAATGATTTTAAATTCCTTGATAATTCTAAAAGAAGTTTTATGGAGAAAATCCTGCCTTTGATTGAAAATCCTCTGATGGAATCTGGCCACCTTAAATCTGGCTTTTCCCCGGTTCTTACTTCCTTTTTTCTTTTTACTCAATCTCCGTTGGAGTCTTGCAAGTTTTCTCTCCGCCTTCATCAGGAATTTAGGATTTTCAATTTTAGTTCCATCAGACAAAACAGCAAAATTTTCAATTCCAACATCTATCCCAATATGATTATTTTTAACTTTAATTTTTTTAAGAGGAACATCAGCACAACTGAAAATAGCAAACCATCCGATAGCAGTTCTCTTGATACAAAAAGTTTTAAGTTTTCCTTTTGGAACCCGATGGAGAACAATCGGAATATTTCCCACCTTACTAACAAACAATTTTTTATCCGAGAGCAACCTAAATCCGCTTTGAGGGTAGGTAATAGATTTATACCTATTCATATTTTTAAATCTGGGGAATCCAACCTTCCCTTTTTTCTCCCTGACTCTTCTAAAGAAACTATTAAATGCGTCATTAATTCGTTTAGAAATATTTTGTTTGACTTGGGAATGAACTGGAACATCAAATTCTTGGGTTATTTTGTTAAGGTCAAATTGAGTAAGGTTAGTTTTGTCTTCCTTATAAGCATTAATCTTCCTTTCAAGAAGTTTATTATAGATGAAACAACAATCAGAAAGAGTTTTATCCAATTTGCCAATCTGTTTCTTAGAAGGATAGATTCTATATCTGAAATTCATTTGAGTAAGCATGAGATATTTAGTTTAGAAGTCTTTAAATACTTTTCTATTCACAAAATTAAATCAGGAAACGCAATTCATCTCTGCCCTAAAGAGCAGAGTCTTCTTGCGAGACACAATGAATAAAAAAGGAATAGGTCTTAAACCCTTAGTCTTGGGGATTACTTTATCGGTCTTATTTGTATTCTTTATTTTTTCCTTCATAGGGAATACCCTTCAGGCACAGAACCCAACTTCAGATGTTCTTAGTCCCATCTATAAACTGAATAGTTCAATAAATAATATGAATAATCAACTCTCCGCATTT
>QILJ01000084.1 GCA_003233295.1 Ignavibacteria bacterium
TTAAGAGCTGAGAAAATTGAACGTATGCAAAATGATATTCCCGAATTAGTTGTTGACGGTGACCAGGAAGGGGAGTTATTGGTCCTAGGCTGGGGCGGAACATATGGATCGATCACCGAAGCTGTCAATGCTGCACGTAAAGAAGGGTATAAAGTCTCAAAAACTCATTTAAAGTATATTAACCCGTTCCCTAAAAATCTTGGTGAAATTTTATTAAAATTTGACAACGTGCTGATACCTGAAATTAATCTCGGTCAATTAGCAAAAATTATTAGGGATAAATATTTAATACCTGTTATTCAGTTTAATAAGATGAGAGGGTTACCCTTAAGAACATATGAAATAACAGAAAAGATAGCTGAGATACTCGGAGGTGCAAAATGAATGATAAAATAGATGTAAAAGAAATGAACCTGACTCCAAAAGATTTTCAATCTGATCAAGATGTAAGATGGTGCCCAGGTTGCGGAGATTATTCGGTATTGGCGCAAGTCCAAAGAGTATTTCCTACACTTGGTATTCCAAAAGAAAAATTTGTATGGGTTGCCGGTATAGGTTGTTCCAGCCGTTTTCCCTATTATATGAATACATACGGTATGCATACAATTCACGGACGCGCACCGGCTATTGCAACCGGATTAAAAGTAACTCGTCCTGATCTTTCGGTTTGGGTTGCTACCGGTGACGGCGACTTAATGAGTATCGGCGGAAACCATTTTATTCATGCTTGCAGAAAAAATATTGACCTAAAGATCATTCTTTTCAACAATAGAATTTATGGACTGACAAAAGGGCAGTACTCGCCAACATCGGAAAAAGGAAAAATAACGAAAAGTTCACCTTTCGGCAGTGTAGATTATCCTTTCAATCCGTTATCTCTGGCTCTGGGTTCAGAGGCTACTTTAGTTGCCAGAACTATTGATAGAGAAACGAAACATATGAAAGAAATGCTTGCTAGAGTTGCTGAGCATAAGGGATTAGCATTCTTAGAAGTATATCAGAATTGTTTAATCTTCAACGACGGCGCGTATTCAGATTTAACAGATAAGGAAGTTAAATCTGAACATGTAGTTGTTCTGGAACATGGTGAGCCATTAATATTCGGTAAAAAGCTTGATAAAGGAATTATCCTTGATGGATTTACTCCTGTAGTGGTTGATCTTAATGACGGTAGACATTCAGTAGATGATCTTTGGGTACATGATGAAAAAGATGAAGGACCGATTAGAGCATTCATTTTATCGCACATGACCGATAGTCCTGATATGCCTACACCATTAGGTGTTTTTAGACAAATTCTCAAACCGACCTATGATGAAGGAGTAATACAACAGATAGAGCATGTAATTGAAGAACAAGGTGAAGGAAATCTTGAAGAATTATTATTCAGCGGCAATACTTGGGTTGTTGAATAATATTATTCTTTCTTAAATTGAAGGCGGAGATTTATCTTCGCCTTTGTTTTTTTAAAGGAACGGTGAAAAAATAAATATGAATGGTTTTAATACGCTTTTTGATACAATTAAACAAAATAACAGCTTTGTTATCACAACTCATATGAATCCTGATGGAGATGCAATTGGATCTGAACTTGCTCTTGCGAGATATTTAAAAAGTATAGGAAAGCAAGTCAGAATAATCAATCATAGTCACACTCCGGAATTTTTGCGATTTATAATTAATACTGATGATGAGGTAGAGGTATTCGATCAGACTTCTCATTCAGAAGTTATTATACAAGCGGATGTTATAGTTGTCCTCGATTTAAATCAGTTGAGTAGAACAGGAGATTTGAAAGAGTCGATCAGAATAAGCAGAGCAGAAAAAGTTTGTATTGATCATCATGAGTTTCCGGAAAATTTTTCAGATATTGAAATATTTGATGCTGAAAAATCATCAACTGGCGAGATGATATATGATCTGCTCAGTGAAGCTGGATACAAAATAAATTATGATATTGCGCTTCCAATCTATGTGGCAATTTTAACTGATACCGGGTCGTTTAAATATGACCGCACAACTCCAAAGGTTCATCGTATCGCTGCTGAACTACTCGAGACGGGTATTGATACGAAAATTGTTTACAGAGAAGTTTACGATCAAGGTTCGGCGAACAGAATTCAACTTCTGGGCAGAGCACTTAGCTCATTAACTCTGTTCTGTGATGGCAAAGCGTCGTATATGAAAGTGACAAGATCAGACCTTGCAGAAACAGGAACAATTGAAGAAGATGTGGAAGGATTTGTAAATTATAACTTAACCATAAAAGGTGTTGAAGTAGGTATCTTCTTTTTCGAATTAGAGAACGGAGTAAAAGCGAGTTTTAGGTCTGTGAGCAAAGTGCCGGTGAATAAATTGGCAAAGGAATTCGGCGGCGGGGGACACTTTTATGCTGCAGGTGTTAGGGTGACGGACGAGAATATAGAGCTAGCAATCAATCGTATAATTTCCGAAACAGAAAAATATATTTCAGAATTTTTATAAAGGTTTAAAAATGATATTTAATATAAGTATATCCAGCACACCTGCAGATCTATCAAAGAAGTCTAATTCATTACTGCTGAAAATTTTCTCTGATAAAAATGGTCTAAAAAAAGAATTAGATAATTTTTTGAGTTTTAAGAAAATCACACTTAATTCATCAGTAAAGAAAAACTTTCTTTCAAAGGAAAAGCA
>QILJ01000331.1 GCA_003233295.1 Ignavibacteria bacterium
TAAATGGCTTGCCTGAATTCTTTACTGAGGATGACGAATTTATGCAAAAAGCGAGTGAGTATGGGGTCAAAATCTATGATTTTAGAAAATCACCACAAAGAAAAGACCTGCATATTTTCTCAGGAAGCATCTTTAAAATTAAAACTCCGGTAGTTGTCGTAACAGGTACAGATTGTGCTGTTGGCAAAAGAACAACTACACGAATTCTTGTTGAGGACTTGAAAAAGAAAGGGGTAAACGCTGTATTTGTAACAACGGGACAAACCGGCTTACTTCAGGGGGCAAAGTATGGTATTGCCGTGGATGTTTTATCTTCCGGCTTTGCAACCGGGGAAGTTGAAAAAGCTGTTGTGGATGCCTCCGAGACAGAACACCCGGACATAATTCTTGTTGAAGGACAAGGTGCGTTGAGCCATCCTGCATTTACCTCATCAAGCGCTATCATAAGGGGAGCAATGCCCAATGCAATAATTATCCAGCACCCACCAAAAAGAAAGAACCGTTGTGATTATCCTGCCATACCCATGCCTACACTAAAAAGTGAGATAGAACTTAATGAGGTTTTCTCAAGGTCAAAGGTAATTGCCATTACAATCAACCATGATGACATGACCGATGATGAATTAGAAAACATGATAGCGGAGTATGAAGACAGATATAAACTACCTGTTACGGATGTCTTAAAGTATGGATGTGATAAACTTGTTAAAGCATTATTCAAGGTATTTCCGGAACTACAAAAATGAGTGTGCCTGATATAACCACTCCAAGAATAGAGGTAAACCTTGAGAAAATTGCCCATAATGCAAAAACATTGAAGGAACTTTATGGATCAAAAGGCATCGCTGTAACTGGCGTCACAAAAGTGGTTTGCGGAGACCCTAATATCACTGATGCTTTGGTAAAAAGCGGAATAAGCATTCTTGCCGATTCAAGGATCGCCAATATCAGGAGGATGCGTAATGCAGGCACACAAGCTCAATTTCTCCTACTAAGAACACCCATTCCCAGCCAGGCCGAATCGGTTGTAAGATATGCAGATATTAGCTTTAATTCAGAGCTTTCAGTAATCAAAAGACTTTCAAGGTCATCTGTAAAACAAGGTATCACACATAAAATCATATTAATGGTTGAGCTGGGAGATTTAAGAGAGGGAATAATGCCATCGGATTTAGAAAACGTGGTTAAAGAAATAATAGTGCTGAAAGGAATTGAACTTGTAGGTGTAGGAACAAATCTGGCTTGTTTTGGAGGTATCGAACCTGATGAGGAGAAAATGGAATATTTATCAACAATCGTGAAAAATATTGAAGAAAAGTTCGGACTGACATTAGCCATTGTTTCCGGTGGAAATTCAGCCAATTATAGTTGGTTTATATCCACAAAGGATACTGGAAAAATTAACAATTTACGATTGGGTGAATCGATCTTTTTAGGTTGTGAAACTCTATATAGAAAAAATATACCAGGGTTATTCACAGATGCATTTACACTAATTGCAGAGGTTATTGAATCAAAAATAAAACCGTCTGTACCTTACGGAAAGGTCCATCAGGATGCATTTGGGAATACCCCAAAGTTTCAAGATCGTGGTCAAATAAGAAGGGTTTTACTGGGAGTTGGATTACAGGATGTTTTAGTTTCTGGTCTAACTCCTAAGTTGGATATCGACATTCTCGGAGCAAGCAGCGACCATATCATCGTTGATGCAAAACAAACAAACTTAAAAGTAGGAAATACTGTTGAATTCAATCTTAATTACGGAGCTTTACTTTCAGCAATGACCTCTCCATATATAAATAAAAAGTATAAATAGCATATGACTGCACAAGAATATTGCGAATTAGTTGAACGACTGGACCGCTTTCAAAAGCAACTTATCCCTACTATTATTATTAAGGATGACCATTCTCCGTTAATCAGTCTAAAAAAGTCAGGATTTAATTTAATGTTCGAACCATCTGTAAAAAAAGATTATAAATATTTGGTTAGAGAAGTTATCTTTGAAAAAATAGGTCGAATAAGCAAAATTTTAGACAAGGAAGATAAAGTATTGATCATTCGTTCTGTATGGAGATCTTTTGCACACCAAAAACTTTTAAGAGACAGAAGGGTTAAAATTATCGAAAAAGAGCATCCTAATCGATCAGAAAAAGAAATCACTAAAATGGTTTCCTATTTTATTGCACCGGAGGAGGAATCAATGCATTCAACCGGTGGAGCTGTGGATGCTTTAATATATGATTTGAAAAAAGATTGTGTAATGGACTTTGGAAATAATGACGGACTAAAATTAGAACTTAATAAAACCTGTTATCCGTTTTATCCTGATATTACATCGCAAGTAAGAAAGAATAGAGAATTACTTATCAGTCTCTTTGATAAAGAAGATTTTGTGGTTGATCCTAAAGAATACTGGCATTTTGATTATGGAAATGTTATTTGGGCAATAGAAAGAGGGGAAAAACATGCTAAATATGGCATAATTAAAGCATAAAAAATCCTCTAATCAGTAAAGTAATTAATATTATTATTGGACATAAAGCTAAATAATCAGCACATAACAATGTATAAAAATAATAGCCGAGACAGTAGTAAATTCAAGGTTTGTAGCCCGCTTCAACTTTATTGTATATTGAAAGTGAACATCTCTACTATTCTTATACTCAACGTTATCTGCAATTAAAATAAACTAAAAAACGGAAGGATACTATTGAAAGCGATTGTATATACAAAGTACGGAACACCGGATGTTCTTCAGTTCAAAGAGGTAGAAAAACCCGTCCCTAAAGAAGACGAATTACTCATAAGAATATATGCAACAACCGTAACAGCAACTGAGACTACTTTTCGAAAAGGTG
>QILJ01000080.1 GCA_003233295.1 Ignavibacteria bacterium
AAACGAAGACTGGTGGAGGTGGCGGGAGTCGAACCCGCGTCCGAGGTTATTGTTCAGAGAACGTCTACACACGTAGTCTGTTCTTTGGTCTCATTCGGTTAACTCTAACAAACGAGATTTAACCGAACCAGCTTGATAAGTTGATTCGCCTCATCTACTCAAGCTCTCGATTTGGCTATCGCATCTAAGCGGCGTTCTTTCAACTCTCAATGCGAGAAGAATTGGAGAACGAGCTGTGTATTAAATTACGCAGCTAAGGCGTAGTTATATTCGCCAGTTATTATTTTTTTTGTCGCCGTTTTACGTGTCTGCGATAACACGGTGCGCAGTTCAAAGACCATATAACCCCGTCGAAACCAATTTCACCCCCAAATGCTGAAACTCCAAAATTCAAATTATAAATCCCAGAATTTTTATCTGGAATCCCACGGAATATCGGGGATCTGGTTGACGTCATTTTCAAAACGTGCAAGAACAAATAAAAGATCAGATAAGCGATTCAAATATATAATTATATTTTCACTTATAACATCATTTTTTGATAGCTTAACAACCAAGCGTTCGCCCCGCCTACAGACTGATCTTGCGACATGCAACAATGCCGCACCCTTTGAACCTCCGGGAAGAATAAATTGTTTCAATGGTGGAAGCTTTTTCTCAAAATGATCTATTTGATTTTCTAGAAATTTAATCTGCTTTTGATTGACCGGGGATGCGAATTCTTTTTTGATTGGAGTGGCTAATTCTCCGCCAAGACTAAAAAGATCATTCTGTATTTGCTGCAATGCTTTTTTTACTTCTGAATTGTTTGTTTCTGTAACAGTTAAACCGAGGAATGAATTTAACTCGTCAACAGTGCCGTAACACTCAACTCTTAAGTCATCTTTATCTACACGTTCACCGCCGAATAAAGAAGTCTTTCCTTTATCGCCCGTTTTAGTATAGATATTCATCTCTTGATCGGGAAATCTGTTAATGTGATCTTATACTTTTGAGTTCCGTTAACGCCAAGCAATTCTTTTTTAGCAATATCCGAATCAACGTATCCCATCCCAATTGAATTTTCCAGCGGGGAAGATGAAATAATGCTCGTGATTACACCGACCTGCTCTCCATTTCCATTATGAATTTTGAGATTAAGGATATCATCGTTTAGTTTATCCTGGAATAAAATTCCGGATAATTTACTTCCAGTATTTTGGTTCACCGTAATCTGCTTAATCTGTTCACAACCGATGTACCCGTCTTTCTTCGTATCTAATTCGGCTTCCAGGTTCGCTTCACACGGATTAAATTGATCATTCAGTTCATTCGGCACAACAGGAATACCTTGTTCAACTCTAAAAATATCATACGCTTTTTCACCGACAAAATTCAAATTAAAAACGCTGGTATTATTAATAAGATAATTAGTAAAACTATCGGCGAACTTCGATTCAACAACAACAATAAACTTATTTACATTATTCACATCAGAAAATTTAATACAGTGAATAAAATAGTTTTCAACTTGAACTCTTACAATTTTATTATCTCCCAATTTTCTATCACCCAACAACAAAGAGATATAAGCTTCCGATTCGGGTCCCATTATTTCAAACATGCTATAATTATCCGAAACATCTTCCGCAGAAATATCATCACTGACAATAAACCGTTGAATCCATTTTAGTAGTTTGTTCCTTTGAATTGATAAACCCAGCAGCAGAAAATAATCCTCGAATCTCAGCAGTAAAGTTCTTTCGATTATATTTCCTTCACTGTTTGTGAATATTGTTCGCTCCCATTCCAATTCACTCAAATCACTAACATGATTTGTCGATAATCGATGAAGAAGATTTAAACTTTCCTTCCCGTGAATAAATATCTTTTTGTAGGAAGACACATCTCTGATCCCTACGCCATGAATCAAGGAATCGTATTCCTCTGCTACTGATGTATAAAAATCCACCAGCCCGTCAGTGTTAAACTGCATCTCAGTGTATGAGTCTTTTAGTGTCGGTATCATTGTATTATTGCTTTCCATACTTCCTTACTAATATTTTCTAAACCATTTTTTATTTACATCTGTAATATATAAATGTTTTTTATTATCCCAATGGAATGGGATCGAATCTCTTACACTAATTGTCCTTGAATTATGAAAAAACTGATACTCATAATAGTCAGGATACATATCATTATCAACATTGGCTAAAGTTCTTCTGTGACTAATTCCGTCATAAGTCTCCAACAAATGAGGTTTGTTCTCAATTCCATCAGTAAAAAAGTAGTTATAATTTCTATGCCCGGAAATTATACCGTCACTGAAATTAGCTTCAACATACAGAATGTTTTTCGCTCTCCATTTTTTCAATTTGATAGAATTGAAACCTCCTTGTGATGGAATAATTTTTTCCCAAACTTTTCCGAACGATCCGTTTTCATTGCATACAAACAAAGTTATATAAAAAAGAGCCGTCCCTAATTTTGTACTGTCAAGATTGATAAAACTCGCATCGTACCCGATAACATTACTCGGTTCAACAAAACGCTCGCACTCTTTTGATTTTACAATACATGCAAGAATATACTGAATTCTTGAGCATTTATCTTTGTAGTAGATCACAGCTTTTTGAGGGATATCATAAACCGAAGTTTTATTCGCACTGA
>QILJ01000423.1 GCA_003233295.1 Ignavibacteria bacterium
AAATGCTCCGTGAAAGTGAACATGGTAAATTATTGATAGAAAATGGTTTTGAAGACGACCTTAAGTTTTGTGCTGAAATAGATAATATGCCTATCATTCCTTTTTACAAAGGTGGAGAGATCAAACTATTCAAAAAAAATAATACTTAGCATTATCTTACTAAGTTGATCTGGGTTGGTTAATGGCTGTAAAAAAAAGAACAAAAAAAACATCTACCCAAAGTAAATCCAAAGAAGTTTCAGTTGAAAAGAAAAAGAAACTTTTCGGCTTCTTCTTGATTGTCTTTTCGCTTCTTACTTTTTTGAGTATTTTGTCATACTCAAGATATGATGAAGCAAGTCTTTCGTTGGGATTTACTGATTTGCTCAATGTCTTTTCGTCTAACCCTGAAACTATCAGCAGGTATTCTAGCATTCACAATTGGCTAGGTATCCTTGGAGCTTATATTTCCTCATTTTTCATTAATTCCACGATCGGATATTTTTCTATCGTTATTCCCATTGTTATTTTTATTTGGGGATATGCCTTACTGAAAGAAGAGAGTTACAAACTTGCAATTCATCTTTCGAACTTTTTACTTTATATCGCTCTTATAATTTCCACATTTTTCGGAGTGTTGAGAGTTGAGTTGGGACTTCTATATGATTCAATTGAGTTATCAGGTAAAGTCGGTGACTTTTTTGGCGGTGCGGTAGGAAGACTGCTTGGCGGGCTTGGAAGTATAATTGTATTATTTGCACTTCTTTTGATTATAATAGTATTAGCATTTGATCTCAAGATCGAAAGTATTTTTGAATTTTTCAAAAAGTTTTTCCGTGGTGCGTTGGAAACAGATGAAGATACAAAGATCACTGTCAAAACCGAAGAGGATAATCTTGGTAAGATAAAAAAATTATCGAGGAAAGAAAAAGGTAAATCAACTTTACTGAAAAAGAAGAAGAAAGTTGCTGAAGAGGAAATCCCGGCTGAAGAACCTGGGGAACCTGTTGAAACTAAGATCACCATTGTTCATAAAATGGATGAAGAAAAGAAAGAAGTTATTGATCCTTCATTCCAGCCGCTTGAACCACAGATAATGAGTGAGGATTCGGCGAAGAAAATAGATACTAAACCACCGAGTGTTGAAGCAGAAGAAGAAAATCTTCCGGAACAATGGGAAGAAAAAATTAAGTTTATTCCTCCAAGCATCAATTTATTGGATATGCCTCTGGATGAAGATTTTAAAATTCCCGAGCATGAACTGAAACTTAATGCTCAACTTCTCAAAGAGAAATTAGCATTATTCGATATAAAAATAGAAGATATTTCGGTTACGCCTGGACCAGTAGTTACACAATACGAAATTGTTCCTTCTCCGGGAGTAAAAATCAGCAGGATTGTAAGTCTGGAACACGATATTGCATTAGCCCTTGCTGCAAGGGGAATCAGAATCATTGCTCCAATACCGGGTAAAAAAGCAATTGGTGTAGAAATTCCGAATGAAAGATCCACGACTGTAAAAGCAAGATCAATCATTGCAAAGTTACACGAATCAAAGGCTGCATTACCGATCGCACTTGGAAAGACAATAATCGGTGATGTTTATATTACTGATCTAACAGCGATGCCTCACTTATTGATTGCCGGTGCAACAGGTTCCGGAAAAAGTGTCGGGATAAATATGCTGATAACAAGTTTACTCTATGCAAAGGACCCGTCTGACGTTAAGTTCATGATTATTGATCCTAAAAAAATCGAGTTATCGTTTTATAAAAAATTAAGCAAACACTATCTTGCAGTTTCTCCGGATCTGGATGAAGAGATCATAACTCTTCCATCGAATGCACTGATCGCACTTAAAGCAGTTGAATACGAAATGGAAAAACGTTACGATAAACTTGCTAAAGCAGGTGTTAGGAATATTATTGATTATAACAAGAAAGTTGAAAATCCGAAAACCAGACCGTCTGATACAGATAAGATCAAGCATTATAAATTACCTTATATAGTTATTATAATTGATGAGTTGGCAGACTTGATGATGACTTCCGGAAAAGAAGTTGAAGAACCGATAGCCAGAATTGCACAATTGGCAAGAGCGGTTGGTATTCACTTGGTGGTTGCGACTCAGAGACCATCGGTAAATGTGATTACCGGTGTGATAAAAGCAAACTTCCCAGCGAGAATAGCTTATCAAGTAGCTACTAAAATTGATTCGCGAACGATTCTGGATATGAATGGCGCCGAACAGTTGCTAGGAAGAGGTGATATGCTTTTCCTTCCCGGCGGAATGCCGAAACCGATTCGTATTCAAAATGCTTTTATCTCCACCGAAGAAGTTGAAAAGGTCACTAATGCGATTTATATACAAAAAGGATATTCAAAGCGATACTTCTTGCCTTCGATGTTTGAAAAAAAGAATAATGCGGATGAAAATTTCCTTGCAGATCTTGACCCGATGTTTGAAGATGCTGCGCGTGTTATAATTAGGCATCAACAGGGTTCTGTATCACTGCTTCAGAGAAAGCTAAAGTTAGGCTACTCCCGTGCGGCAAGAATTGTTGATCAACTTGAGCAGGCTGGTATTGTCGGACCGTCCGAAGGAAGTAAAGCGAGAGAAGTTATAGTTGAAGACGAAGAGCAATTAGAAACTATTCTGAGATCATGAGATCATTATGAAAAAATTGATAAATATAATTTTTGTAATTCTATTAGCTGGAATTGTAAATGCGCAGACAGCTGATGAAGTCGTTCAAGAAATTCAGGCAAAATTTTCTACCATTAATGATCTAAAAGCGAATTTCACACAGAAGATCTATTCCTCTGAGAGAAAAAACCCAAAGATATTAAAAGGTAAATTTTATTTCAAAAAGGATAACAGCCTTAGAATTGAGGTCAAAGACAGACTAATCGTTTCTAACGGCGTTACCGTTTGGAACTTCAATAAATCAACGAACAAAGTGATAATTTCCAATTACGACAATGATTACACGAATTTTTCTCTCCCGGAAATTATCAATTCCTATCCTGATATGTGTGATAAAGAAATTGTAGAAAGGAAACCCG
>QILJ01000493.1 GCA_003233295.1 Ignavibacteria bacterium
AGGAATTAAAGTGATTGATCTAGGCGGAGATTATAGACTTGATTCAAAAGAACTCTACAATGAATGGTACGGATTTGAGCATAGTTCGTCAGATCTGTTATCGGAAAAAGTGTATGGTTTGGCAGATATTGCAAACGAAAAAATCTTAAACTCTAATTTCATTGCAAACCCAGGCTGCTATCCAACTTCAGTTCAATTAGGTCTCATTCCTTTCGTAAAGAATTTCTCGGATGAAATTATAAGCATCAGCACTGTTTCTTATTCAGGTGCAAGCGGAGCAGGGAAAAAAGCAAAAACAGAATTGTTACTCTCAGAGTTGGATGGCAATGTTAAAGCCTACAGTGTAAATAAACATAGACATCAGCCTGAAATTGAGCAGGAGTTAGCAAAATATGGAATATGCTTTTACAACTCATCTGCTCCCGATAGCAAGAGGAATTTACACTACTTCAACTATTCATCTTAATTATGAAATTTGTGAAGATGAGATCAAACAAATATATTCCGATCAGTATGCTGACTCAAAGTTTGTTAGAATGAGAAACACTCCACCAGAATTGAAATGGGTTGTAAATACTAATTTCTGCGATATAAATGTTTCCGCAAAAGATAAGACTGTTATAATTACTTCAACAATAGATAATTTGATCAAAGGCGCTTCAGGTCAAGCAATTCAGAATATGAATAAAATGTACGGCTGGGATGAAACACTAGGACTTTTGAATTCAAATTTTATTAAAGCATAAGGATATACTGATAATGTTCACTTATATTGAAAACGGTTCAATAACTTCTGTAAAAGGTATAAAAGCCGCCGGTATTCATGCCGGATTAAAAAGAAAGAGAAAAGATTTAGCATTAATTGTTTCAGAACAACCATGCAGCGTTGCCGGAACATTCACATTGAATAAAGTACAGGCTGCACCTCTTCTAGTTTCCAAAAAAGTAATTGCAAAAGGAGGTAAAGTAAAAGCGATATTGGTTAACTCTGGTAACGCCAATGCCTGCACGGGTGAAAGAGGTTATAACGATGCGCTTAAGTCTCAAAAGTATTGTGCTAAAAAATTAGGTGTTGAGCAAGATGAAGTTATAATCAGTTCAACCGGAGTGATCGGCGAATATATGCCGATGCATATTCTAAAAAATGGTATTGAGTCTATTGTTGATCAAGTTACCGATGACGGCGGAATAAAAGCAGCGAAAGCAATTCTGACAACTGACTTAGTAGAAAAGGCATTTGCCGTTAATGTGAAACTTTCAAGCGGTGAAGTAACAATAGGAGGCATTGCAAAAGGAAGCGGAATGATAATGCCGAATATGGCTACAATGCTGGCTTTTATTGCTACCGATGCCGATATAGAGAAAGATCTATTGAAGAAGATTCTTACTAAGACCGTGAATAATTCATTCAATAAAATTTCAGTTGACGGAGATACAAGCACTAATGATATGGTTGTGCTTATTGCAAATGGTGTTTCCAAGGTAAAAGTTGAGGATGGCAGCGAGGATGAGAAACTTTTTTCTAAAGCACTTCAAGCAATAAGTATTGATATGGCAAAAGCAATTGTTAAAGATGGAGAAGGCGCTTCAAAATTGATTACAATTGAAGTAATAAATGGCAAAACAGAATCAGATGTAAATGCAATTGCACAGACAATATCTAACTCGCCATTGGTTAAAACCGCTGTTTACGGAAGTGATGCAAATTGGGGAAGAATTATTTCGGCAGCAGGGAGAAGCGGTGTTGATTTTGATCCCGCAAAAGTTGAAATAAAATTTAACGATATGACAATCCTTGCTCCAAATTATTGTCACGCATATGACGAGGAAGAAGCAACAGTAATTTTGTCAAAAGAAGAAGTTACAATATCCATAGACCTAAATGACGGTGACGCGTCAACAACTTGGTGGACTTGTGATTTTACAGAAAAATATATTGAAATAAATGCTTCGTATAGATCATAAAAATTTGAATTTAAAATGAGAGAAAATAAAATGAAAATAGTTCTACTAAAATTAAGCGGAAAAGCTCTTAGCGAATTTACTACGAATTCACACTACATAGATCTAATGAATGATTTGAAAGAATATTATGATGGTGTGGTTGTTGTTCACGGCGCCGGCAAAATGATAAGTGAATGGTTATCAACAATGAATGTAGCGACTTCTTTTGTAAACGGACACCGAAAAACAACAAAAGAAGTTATGGATATTGTTTCTGCCGTACAGGGCGGACTTACAAACTCTACCATTACAAGTTTTCTTCATGCAAAAGGATTTGAAGCCGCCGGTCTTAATGGAATAGATAGAGGCTTGTTTATAGCAGATTATCTAAATAAAGATTTAGGTTATGTCGGTAATCCAAAACTTACCGGTGATATCCAATGGTTAAAGAACTTGATGAAAGACGGTGTTATCCCTGTCTATTCTTCCGTTTGCCGGGATGCAGATGGGAATTTAATGAATGTTAATGCCGATCTTTTTACGAAAGAGTTAGCGATTGCACTAAACGCCGATACGGTACTTTTTGTTTCTGACGTTGAAGCTGTGAAAATTGACGGCAACAAAATGGATCAGATGTCAGAGCACGATATAAAAAACGGAATTGAAAACGGCTCTATTACTGATGGAATGATTCCTAAACTTGAAAGCAGCGTTGAGTTATTGAATAAAGCGGTTAAAAAAGTTTGGATAGGGAATAACCCTACAAAATTAAAATTTAAATCCGCTCTTCTGAATGATATGGGTGGAACATGGATTGTTGAATCTAAAAGGATAGCGGTCTAATGAAAAGTTCTCTCTTAAAAAATTATGCACGATACCCTGTGGAATTTATCGAAGGAAAAGGAGCTAACCTTTTCGATTCTGAGGGAAATTCATATCTGGATTTACTTTCGGGAATTGCTGTAACGGGATTTGGTCATCAGCATAAAGAAAT
>QILJ01000549.1 GCA_003233295.1 Ignavibacteria bacterium
TTTTAAAAATATTTAATTTTTTAAAAATATTTTATTTATATTGATGAAAGAAAATCGATTGTCTCTTCATTTTAAATTTCAATTCAATAAAAAAAACTAAATAATATCTATTTTCTAACTTTAAACCAGGACAAAAATGGCTGATCAAAACAACAACACAATAAAATTTTACAGTGGTGAACAAATACCAGTTGAACTGCATAAAGTACGAATTGTGCAGAAGTTATTTCTAAAACCCATTGATGAACGAAAGGATGCTATGGAAAAAGCCGGTTTCAACACATTCCTTTTGAACACGAATGATATTTTCCTAGATATGCTTACTGATTCGGGAACTAATGCCATGAGTGACAATCAGGTTGCATCAATGCTTCAAGCCGATGATGCTTATTCCGGTTCACAGAGTTTCTACAGAATGGAAGCGGCTTTACGTGATGTTTTCGGGAAGCATTATGTTTTACCGGTTCATCAGGGAAGAGCGGCAGAAAACATTATTTCACAGGTATTTATCAAAGAAGGTGATGTAATACCGATGAACTATCACTTTACAACAACCAAAGAGCATATGGAACTTAATGGCGGAAAGGTATTGGAAATTTATACTGACGATGCTTTGAAAATAAAAAGTGATGTTCCTTTTAAAGGAAATATTGATATAGAAAAATTAAAAGGCGTATTTGAAGAATATGGTAAGGATAAAGTTGCATTTGTACGAATGGAGGCGTCAACCAACCTTATTGGTGGTCAGCCATTTTCAATGCAGAATATGCGAGACGTAAAAAAAATCGCAGATGAAAATGAAACTATGATTGTCCTCGATGCAAGTTTGATCGGGGAGAATGCTTATTTTATTAAACAAAGAGAAGAGGAGTTTAAGAATTCTTCTATTAAAGATATTCTGCTTGAGATGTGCAGTTATGCAGATATGGTCTATTTTTCAAGTCGTAAAGTAAGTTCAACTCGAGGCGGTGGAATTCTTACTGATAGTGAAGACTTATTTATGAAGATGCGTGATCTGCTGGTCCTTTTTGAAGGATTTTTAACCTATGGCGGAATGTCGGTTCGCGAAATTGAAGCTATGGCTGTTGGTATCAACGAAACTTGTGACGACACGGTTATTAGTCAATCTCCTTTATTTATTGAGTATGCGGTAAACCAGCTAGATAGTGTCGGTATTCCGGTAATCACACCTGCCGGAGCGTTAGGCTGCCATATTGATGCAAAAGGGTTTCTTCCTCACATCCAGCAAACGGATTATCCAGCCGGGGCGCTTGCAGCGGCATTGTTCATTGTTTCCGGTATACGTGGAATGGAACGAGGAACTATTTCAAGTATTCGAGATGAAGATGGTAATGATATTCTCGCTGATGTTGAATTGCTGCGTTTAGCATTTCCCCGACGAGTGTTTACTCTTTCGCAAACAATGTTTATGCTCGATCGTGTTAAATGGCTGTTTGAAAATCGTGAATTGATTGGCGGATTAAAATGGGTAGAAGAACCACGGCTACTCAGATTCTTTATGGGACGTCTTGCCCCAACATCCGATTGGCCTCAAAAACTAATTGCCAAATTTAAAGAAGATTTTGGTGATTCATTATAATTTAGTCCTTATAAGGGGATCAGTATTGATCCCCTTATTTTAAAACCCGCATAACTCTGCTAAGCAAATCCGTTTTTCTTATCATTCAACAAAAACTATGTAAAGAAAACTTGAATTTCTTTACATAATTGAAACTCTTATTCATTTCAAATTGCCATTTGGCTGTGTATAGTAGTATACTCTACTTTGTGAAATCTAAATAGTTTAAGTATTTTTGAAAAAGTTGATAGAAAAATAAATAATTAACTTATTACGATAGATGGTTTATTCCGTCTACCATTTAGCGGGGCAAGATGTATTATGCAATAGGAAAGAAAATTTAGGTAACAAAGACTTCATCTATTGCATTAGAAGGCTTCCAGTGAATAATTAGGGTTTAACCTAAATATTACGATTATTACTCGATATATTTTATTGAGAATATTTTAGAATAATCTCTCAGAATGATAGCTGTAACGAAAACATGGCAAAACAAAAAAAGAAAACAAAATCCATTGAAGAAACACTTTGGGATTCCGCTAACAAACTTCGCGGCTCCATTGAACCATCCGAATATAAACATGTTGTTCTCGGATTGATATTCCTAAAATTCGTAAGCGATAAGTTTGATGAACGCAGACTTGAACTTATTGCAGAAGGGAAAGAAAAATTCATTGAAATGAAAGAATTTTATAATATGAAAAATGTTTTCTTTCTTCCTATAGAATCGAGATGATCTTACATAATTGAAAATTCCAAGCAGAGCGATATCGCTCTTAAAATTGATACGGCATTGCATACAATTGAAAAAAATAATCCGTCTTTAAAAGGAGCACTGCCCGATAATTATTTTTCCCGCTTAAATTTGGAAGCAAGCAAACTATCCGCTCTGCTTGATACGATTAACAACATAAACACATTAAAAGATAAAGAACAAGATATTGTAGGTCGCGTTTACGAATATTTCCTTAAAAAGTTTGCCATTGCCGAAGGAAAAGGGAAAGGAGAATTTTATACTCCGAAATCAATTGTAAATTTAATTGCCGAAATGCTGGAAC
>QILJ01000105.1 GCA_003233295.1 Ignavibacteria bacterium
CGGCGTTTCTAGGCATTATTCCATAAATCGGATTTTTATCAATTTTTCGGATGGTGGTTTTTTCGTTGTCAAGATTTGCAAGCACAGAGCGATTAGTGTTTCGAATAATAAAATATTTGTTCGGTACTAGTTCTGCGTTAGTATTTTTTTCCACTTCTTCCGCCGGTATTTCATAAGGCGCAGAATAAAGTTTCTGAATTAATTCATCATCAAAATCCTCAAGTATTTCCTTGCCGGTATAGAGTTCCTCAACACTTCTGACTCTATCAGTTGTGTAATCCTCGGCTAGGATTCCCAATGCCTTTGCTTTCATGCGGAGATTAACATCCTTAGTAACCAGTATGTGACGCTTTTTAACCGGACTTTCTTTTTCCAATTCGTATGCACAGCTTAATATTCTGTGGTCTGGTGTGTCCTCGCGGAAAGCATCTTTTATTTCCTTACACAGCCCGTTTGAAATTACAATCCTTACTTTTCCTTTTCCTTTCCCGAGTGATATCCCTCCATTGAAAAGCTCTTTTCCCGTAAGTGAATCCAAGGTTCGTGCAAAATGTCGTGCGTTTTGATTTATGACCTGGCTGCCTCTTTTAAAATGGTCAATTTCTTCAATCACTGTTAGTGGTATAACAATATCGTTTTCTTCAAACTGCTGTATACTCGTTGGATCGTGTAAAATTACATTTGTGTCGAGAATAAAAGTCTTAGGTGCTTTCTTTGCCATGAGGATATTCCATTATTAAGTATTTTGTTATGCAATAAATATATATAATCTCTAATTTAATCAAGTCAATATTCTATATTTTAATTTTTTTATGGAAAGTTAGAATGCTTTGTTTAAAATGCGATACAAACCCGGAATGGATAGAAGCAGTCAAGAAAAATTTATCCGTAACAATGATAGACCATGCGCATGCTGAAAAGAAAGCTGCAGCAACCGGGCTGGCATTGATAAATAAATATCCTGAAAGAACTGATCTTGCCTTGGAAATGTCAAACTTGATAGAAGAAGAGATTGATCATTTCAGAACTGTTCTTGAAATTCTTGATAGAAAAGGTATTGCATTAACAAAGGATAAAGGTGACGATTATGTTAAAGCATTGTTCACTCAAATGAACAAAAACGAACCGGAGAGATTATTGGATCATCTTCTTATTGCAGGTATTATTGAGGCTCGTTCGTGTGAAAGACTTCAAATACTTGAGGAAAACATTGATGATGACGAACTTAAAAAGCTGTATCATGATCTTTTCCCTACCGAAGCCGGGCATTACATGATGTTCATTAAACTTGCAAAAAAATATTTTGACGATGAAACAGTGGACATAAGATTGAATGAATTATCAGAATTTGAATGCACTGTAATTAAGTCACTTCCTAACATTGCAACAATGCATGGTTGAACTATGAACAACTCCGAAAATTTAGAACAAGTAAAATGCAATTTCTGCGGCGCTGATGATTATAAAGCGAAATATGTGAAAGACGGCTATAACATTGTACAGTGTAATAAGTGTGGGCTTGTGTATGTTAATCCCCGCTTGACTCAAGAAGCAATTGACAAGCTTTATGATGAGGATTATTTCCTCGGTGAAGGGTTTGATAAAAGTGTTCAGTACCAAGATGAATTTAACGAACTCTCCGATAAAACTGATCTGTCTGATTGGGATGCTTCAGCAATAAAAGAATTTTTGCAGACAAAAGAACAAACTCCTAAATTACTTGATATCGGATGCGGCATGGGATTGTTTTTATGGAAAGCAAAGCATGTTGGTTTTGACGTTGAGGGGATTGAACTTTCTCCCTTTGCCGCTGAGTTTGTAAGATCCAAAGGGATCAAAGTGCGGGACAAATCTATCTACGAAGAAAAATTACCGGAGAATCACTACGATGCAATTTCGATGAAAGAAGTGATTGAGCATCTTCCCGATCCCAAAGCTGCGCTGCAGAATGTTTATGAGTCACTTAAACCGGGCGGAATTCTCTTTATGACCACGGGAAATTATGACTGTCCGGAAAGAAAGTTGCGTGGAAAAGACTGGTTCTATTTTATGCCCGAAGGACACATTTATATTTTTTCAAATAAAACCATGGCAAACTATCTAAGAGAAATCGGGTTCTCTAAAATAATGGTTACCAACCAAGGTGACCTTTTGATGAAAATGCTTTTAAATAAAAAGTTCATCGAGACGGATAAATTCAAACCGTCAAATATTTTTAAGAGGTCTGTTTTCAGTACTATCCGTGCGGTAAATCATTTTATCAGCAGCGGTATGAGAATTTACGCAGTTAAATAAATTTTAATAAATGAATAGGTTGAAAAATGGCAACTGAAACAATCAATCCGGCGAACAATCAATTAATTAAATCCTTCGATGAATATTCATCAGAGAGAGTTTCTCAAATTATTGAGAAAACTCAAACGGCTTTTTTATCATGGTGCAAAATATCATTCTCTGAAAGAAGCAGCCTTATGTTCAAAGCTGCCGAAGTTTTGCGAAATAACAAAAACAAATACGCCGAAATTATGACTATGGAAATGGGCAAACCGATAACTCAAGCTGCTGCGGAGGTTGAAAAGTGTGCATGGGTTTGTGATTACTACGCAGAGAATGCCGAATCATTTTTATCGGAAGAG
>QILJ01000205.1 GCA_003233295.1 Ignavibacteria bacterium
TATTGATTTGATTATTCCTACTCCCAGAAGAACATTTTATTATTCAAATATTTAATTAACATATTCCCTATCAAGATCAGCAGACTGATCAGAATACCTAAAGCAATAATTGCTCCTATATCATTGTACTGGTATGCCGCAAAATAAAGCGCTCCCACTCCCTCTGTCTGTCCGACAAATTCATAAATTAAAACGATCATCCAAAGACTTACATGTAGTTTTAACAATCCGCCGAAAATTTTCGGTTGAAGTTCTTTCCAAATTATTTTGCTGTAAATTTCATCCTTATTTAATCCTAACGATCGTGCAGCCAAAACGTATTCCTCTTTTTCCTTTTTCGATTCGGTAATAAGTGATGACATTATGAAAGCAAACACAAACAGAATTGCAAAAATAAATTCTGCTATGAAAGAATCGCTGAACCAGAGGTTGAATATTATTGCAAAAAAGAAAACCGTGAAATACTTAAACGGCGTACTGAGGTTCAAGATTCCGGGATATTCATAAATGATCTTCAATAGATATTTCGCTGAGAATGTAACCAGCATAGATCCGAGCAAAAGCGAGATATAAATGATTGAAGTGGTTGAAAAAAGCAGAGCAGTTAAATTGTATGAATCCCAAAGAGACATGAAGGACTCAAACAGTATAGAAGGCTTCGGGATAAATCTGACCGGAATAAAAACAAACTCAAAAAGTACTATGTAAATAAGAATTAACGCGGCAACTATTGATAGCTGCTTTGATACTTTTATTTCGGACAAGTTCTGCGTTAGTTTATTGTTCATGCTTTTATTCAGTATTTCAAATTGTGATTCGTTTTATCAAAATTAAACACTTCAAAAGATAAATAAAATTATCCCATATTTAAAACTTAAACATGATTTTTTATAACCTCTGAGAATTTCGTATATGATATTAAAATTTTTATTTATTAAATTTATTTTAATAATTCAACATAAACAAAGGGATAACATGAAACATTTTAGAATTTTTTTAATCGCATTATCATTTTTAGTATTCGGACAATTATCAGCTCAAGACGGTGGGTTCTATTTTGGTGGTAGTGTCGGCTCATCTTTTCTTAATCAAACACTTTCCGAAACCGTTGATGGAATTGGGATCAATGACTTCAAAATTGATCAGAGCAACTTTGCATATAAAATATTCGGCGGGTTCAGACTCAATAAATTCCTTGCTTTAGAAGGCGGATACAGAAATACCGGTAAAGCCGAGGATGCATTTGAAGGGATCCCAATTACTAGCAAAACAAAAGGCTGGGACGTTGAAGCTGTTGGCGTTCTTGATCTCGAGGTTATTTTCGCCTTTGCTAAAGCAGGAGCTTTTTTCTGGAATACAGAGAATGGTCTTGGCGAAGAAATTAACAAAGTGAATAAAACCGGTTTCCTTTGGGGTGTTGGTGCAGGTGTAAAACTTGGTGGTATATCCATCCGTGCAGAATGGGAAAGTCTGGGAACGGATAATCCAGAATCACTTTCTATGTTAACTGCTGGTGTTACATTCGGGTTTTGATTTGATAGAACACGGATAACGCTGATCCAACGGATTTCTACTGATTAGACTTGTAAAGCCAATCTCTTGATTGGCTTTTTGCAATATATGACATATTAGAACAAATCTCCTGATTCGTTTTGAATGTATTGGTTATTTAGGTCCTTCTGAGCGAAAGAGGACTTTCGCTCTACAATTTTGAATTTTCAAATTAAATATTTCGCATTAAAATAATTCCATTTCCATTCATCAGCTACTTCACACAAACCAGCTTTAACCGGATTATTTAAAATATATTTAACTATTCTTCGTAGCTCTTGCTCATCTCTTACAACATGATCGTAATTTTCATTCTGCCAGAACTTACCTTTTCTATTCAAGACTTTGTTTGCCTCTTTTGCTGTAAATTTTTTAATATCTTGCATGATCTTTGACAATATGTAGAACGAATCTCCTGATTCGTTTTGAGTGTATTGGTTATTTATATCTTTCCGAGCGAAAGAGGACTTTCGCTTTACAATTGGGAATATAACTAAATGGATATGATTCGGCATTATTGTATAAGCAATGAGATCATACTTTGCACCATCATAATAATGAAATGCTTGATCAACTATCTTAGCGACTTTACTATCTCCTAGCCACTTGTGACCATATTTGCAAGTATCAAGAATTTTTTCGTATTTACTAAAATTTGTTTTTTGTAGCTCGCGGTATTTCTCTTTCTTAGTTCTACTGCATTTATACCCATCTAAGTGTTTTAGATTTTGCTCATATTCATTTTTAATTTTTTCAAAAACGATTTTCGGAATTGTCCCGGTCAGACGAGTAGTTATAAAATATGCATAACCTTCCGGTTGGTAATGCGGTAGATTTCTTTTATAATAAAGCATCTAGAAAAACTAAAATTTATTTTAATAATCTGTAATTTTATAAATAATTATTTAACAAAAATTATTATTTCCTTTGTAGAACGAATCTCCTGATTCGTTTTGAGTGTATTGATTATTTATGTTCTTCTGAGCGAAAGTGGACTTTCGCTCTACAACATCTTTTCATTGTTATCATTTATCGCGTTCATTGTATCACGCAGAACGCCTAACGCCCGCTGACTTAATAAATC
>QILJ01000170.1 GCA_003233295.1 Ignavibacteria bacterium
GAAGAAATTAAATCACTTCTATATGATTCGATTAAACTGAGACTCCGTGCCGATGTTCCTGTAGGAGCATACTTAAGCGGTGGTTTAGATTCATCAATTATCACATCTATAGTAAATAATAGTTTTAATAATGATCTTAATACTTTTGGTATAAGATTTCAAGATAAAGATTTTGATGAAGGTGATTATCAGAAGGAAATGATTGACCAGTTGAAAACAAATCATCTGGAAATTACCGCGAAAAATGACGAGATAGGACTGCACTTCCCGGATGTGTTATGGCATATCGAGAAACCCATACTACGAACAGCTCCGGTACCTCTTTATCTTCTTTCAAATCTCGTTCATAAAAACAATTTAAAAGTAGTATTGACCGGTGAAGGTGCCGATGAAATTTTTGGTGGTTATAATATTTTTAGGGAAGCAAAAGCAAGATTATTTTGGTCAAAAGATCCTGCTTCTGAGAAACGCCCATTATTACTGGGCAAACTCTACCCTTATATTTTGAAAGACCCCAAACTTAGAGCAATGTTAAAATCATTTTTTGGCGTTGGTATCGATAATCCGGATTTCCCATATTTTTCTCATCAGATCAGATGGCAGAATACTAGAAAACTAACCAACTTTTTATCAAACGATTTTGCTTTCAATTCAGACCAAAATTTCTATGATAGATTTAACGATTATTTACCAAAGAATTTTAATGGGAGAGATCAACTTTCTAAATCTCAATACTTAGAGATAACAACTTTCCTCAGCAATTACTTGCTCTCTTCACAGGGAGATAGAGTTGCAATGGCTAACTCAGTTGAAATTCGATTTCCTTTTTTAGATCATCGACTTATAGAATATATGGCTAAAGTTCCATCAAGGTATAAGATATTTGGGATGAACGAAAAATTTCTACTGAAAAAAGCTTATCGAGATGCATTACCGCCAAATATAGTTAATCGCTCCAAACATCCATATAGAGCACCAATCAAACAAAGCTTGCTGAATAATAGCAATGCAGAAATATTTGAAAAATACTGTGCACCTGATGTAATTAAAAATGCGGGAATATTTAACGAAATAAAAACAGAAAAACTTTTCAAAAAACTAACTAGATTTGAGAATACAAATGAGTGGGATAACATGGCTCTGACAGGAATATTTTCTACTCAAGTTATTTATGATAAATTTGTACGACCAGCTAGTATAGAAACAAACTCAAATTTTGAGTTTGACCTTTTAATTGATAAAAGAAAATAATTTTATAATGGAGAAAAAATGAGTAGTTTGGAAAGCCTTATAAACATTGACCCTCAGAAAGAAACTGAGAGGATTATAGAAAAACTTAGAGACGATCTTTCTAAAACTTTAAGAAAGAGAGGAGCCGTTGTGGGGATAAGCGGCGGTATTGATTCGTCAGTTGTATTAGCTCTATGTGCAAAAGCATTCGGACCTAAAAAAGTTTTAGGCATCATGCTGCCGGAAAAAGAATCTAGTAAAGACAATTATGTTTTGGCTAGAGAACTTACAAAAACATTTGATGTTGATTATGTCATTGAAGACATTACCGGTCCTCTAGAAGGATTTGGAGTTTACAGGAGAAGAGATGCAGCAATAAAAAGAGTATTCCCGGAATATGATCAAAGCTATAAAGCAAAAATAGTTTTACCGAATAACATTTTAGATCAAAATACTCTTAATATTTTTCAGATAATGATCATTTCACCTGAAGGTGTTGAACAAACAAAGCGTCTCCCTGTGAATGAATATCTTGAAATTGTTGCCGCTTCGAATTTTAAACAGCGCTCACGCATGAGTATGCTTTACTTCTATGCAGATGCTAAAAACTACGCTGTCATTGGCACTGGTAATAAAAATGAACATGAGCAGGGATTCTTTGTTAAATATGGAGATGGCGGCGCTGATGTGAAACCAATAGCACATCTATTCAAAACACAAGTATATCAATTGGCAGAATATCTTGGTGTTCCCGCTGAAATAAGAAGAAGAACTCCAACGACAGATACATATAGCGCAGAGCAAACTCAAGAAGAATTTTTCTTTAGATTACCATTTAAGACACTTGATAAAATTTGGTTAGGGTGGGAGAAAGGGTTCTCGAACGAAGATATTGCAAAGGAATTAGAACTAGAACCAGATCAAGTTGAAAATGTAATTCAAGATATAATTCATAAGAAAAACGCTACAGAATATTTGAGGATGGAGCCGATATAGAAATTAAGCAAGAATTATGGAAGGAAGAATAAAATGAGAATATATTTGCTTTTTGTTCTTTTGAGTATAAATCTTATAATAGGTCAGCACCCTAATCCAAGAACCGGGATATTTTTACATCATTCGACAGGTAGTAGAATTTGGGGACCAAATGGAAATTCTACAAGTATTCCTATTGAAATAGCTAAATTTAACGATTCATTAAATTTAACTAACGTCAGTAGCTTTGTAATTGATGAGATGGATTGGCCATTAGACCCTTGGGACAATGAATGGTATAGATGGCATAGAATATTTAATAACCAAGATTCAACTGCCGATATAAACCAAATACTTCAAGATTATGAAATTGTAATAATTAAATCATGTTTCCCAAGTTCAGCAATAGTAGATA
>QILJ01000238.1 GCA_003233295.1 Ignavibacteria bacterium
TAATGCGAGTTCCATCTGACCTTAATTTAAAATTATGAACAGATGAAAACAACCGCCGAACTTCTCACTTTTATTTATAAAATCTGAAAACTAAACCTATCCATTGAAAATGAGTATAAAAATACTCATTTGTTAGTTTCATATACTCAAATCTAAGTATTTCAATAATCTCAATAATGAGATAGTTTAATATGCAAAGCATTAGTATAAATCTGATAAAAAAGTGGAGATTAAAATGAAACTGAGAATTACAATTCTAGCAATATCAATTATAACATTTCTTTTCTTAAGTAGTTGTTGGGAAGAAAAACCTGTTGAACCAAAACCAGAACCAATACCAGAAACTATAATAGCGGAAAACATTGCACAGGCAGATAGTAATAGTTTTAAGACTGGTTTAGTTTCAATAGACAGTGCGCAAATTATATATAGCAGTAGCAATAGTTTTACACAAAGCCTTGTAGTGGGAGGGTTCATCGTGAGTGATTACAGGGAAGGTATCTTAAGAAAAATTGAATCTGTTCAATCTCAAGGTAACCAAGTAATTGTAGTGACCAGACAGGCTAGACTTGATGAAGTAATATTAAAAGGTAAGATTGAATTTGATGGACAGGTACCTCTCGATGGTATTAAACTTGGTAATTCCACAGACAAAAATGTAACATATAAAATATCAGATGAAAACATAATAATTGCAATAGAAGATTTTAAACCGCTAGGTAACAATGATATTATTATTAATGCTGGAACAAGTTTTCCCGCACCAAGAATAAAATTTAGATGGGAAAATGATTATGGCGTAGAAGTTTTTAAAAGTACAATAGACATTCAGCAAGATACTTATTTAGATGTTAAAACTGCTACTGGTGTTAGTTGGAATTTCGAAACTGACCCTCCTGGAACGCCAATTACATTATTAGTAATTCCAACTGGAATACTATTTATAGACATTTATGTTAAGGCTAGGTTTACATTAACAGGCGAGTTATCATTAATAACCGAATCAATTAGCAAAGTTACAGCAAACACCCAAATAGAAGCAGGATTCGGTTATATTCCCTCGCAGGGGCCTTACCCTATATTCAATTTGACTCAAAACTTTGGTGCAGAATCTGATATAATTGGTCTTGGGAGTGACCTGAAGGGTTCCATCTTTGTACCCAAATTAGGTTTTTATATAGCAGGCCTCATTGGACCATATATTAATAATACATTATCTGCGAGGTGTGCAGTTGAACAAGATAATCAGGGTATCTATATAGGAACTTGGGCAGGGATTTCTGCTAACACAGGATATGAAACTGATGTATTTGGGTTACTGAATATTGGAATAATTAATTTTGAGCTTTATAGTCAAGAGTGGCCAATATGGAAAAATTATATGGGGAACTCACCTTTAGCACCGTCATTATCATCACCGGTAAACGGCTCTACAAACGTTTCCATACCACCAACATTAAGTTGGAATGCAAGCGGTGGGGCTGATAGTTACACACTGCAGGTATCTACAAGTAACCAGTTTACAAGTTTTGTATATAATCAAAGCGGGCTTACAGAAACAATTCAGCAGATAAGTGGTCTTAACAACTTAACAACTTATTATTGGAGAGTAAGTGCAACTAACAGTTACGGTACATCAGGATGGTCAAGTGCGTGGAACTTCACAACTTTAGCATTATCTAACATATGGCAAGATGGCTTTGAATCTTATGCTACTGGTTCATTTCCTTCAAATTGGGTTCCCGACGCGAACGCGAATGATAATAGTACTAACTTCGTCACTAACGATGTGTCTTTTGAAGGATCAAAGTCTCTTCAACTCTTCGGTGATATTGGTGGATGCTGGGGTGCTCTTGCATATCGTCCTATTACGGTAAATGCTCCTTTCGAAGTAGAATTAGCTGTAAGAAATGGGGACGAATCGCTTTCAGGTTGTCATCCGGATAGGGGTGGATTTGGACTGAGGCAAGGAACTAGCTGGACTAATACAGGTCGTGTGTTTGTTATGTTTAAAGGCGACGGTACAATTGAAAGTGGAGGTGGCGGTGTTTCACTTGGTACCTATTCAACATTAACATGGTATACTATTCGTGTTCGATATGAGAGACCCACTGCAACAACAGTAAAACTAAGCTATTGGATTAATGGAACATTTAAAGGAGATGAAACTTTAACAGCTATGCCCGAAGAGGATCAATTAACGAATCTAGATATAAGCACACAAGAAGGAACGGTCTGGTTCGATAATATACGCCTTGAAAAGTGATTATAGTGGAATATATAAATCACAAATTTTTTGATTTAAGATTGTTAGAGGATGATTTTATTGAAGTAAAAAAAATGGGGAGAAATTATTGTGGGGGGCACTTGCCTGCCAACCGGCAGGCAAGGTCGTAATATACTTTTCAGGTTCAATAAATTAAAGCAATTTATTCAATTAGTTGTAATCTTCTTCTTAGCATCTTCAATAATTCCGGAAGCTTTTTTCCTGCTTTCTTTAATGATCTTTTCGGTTTTTTCTTTACCGGTTTCTATAATTTCTTCAGCTTCCTCAATTAAATCTTCGGTTTTATCACCGATCTTTCTTCTTAATTTTTTGCCGCTTGTTG
>QILJ01000461.1 GCA_003233295.1 Ignavibacteria bacterium
TGAACCTCGTTCAAGAATTTGGATTAAATTAAAATGAAAAAATTAAAAATAGTATCAATTATTATATTATCTATCTCGCTAGTTTATTGCAGCGGTGATAATAGTAATAAGGTAAGCAGTGAACAGGCATACATTGACAAGCCTTTTATTCAAGAATATCATGTTGCATATCCGGTTGGTAGTTCTACGGATAATAATGATGTTCGGAGTATAGCAGTTGATTCATCGCAGAATATTTGGATTGCTACTAAAGGCGGAGTATTTATAAAAAAGGTTGATGATAATCAGTGGCAGCCAATTCAAAATCCAAATGATAGAGGTACTGCCTTTACGGTTGCAGTTGATTCTGATAATAATGTATGGTTCGGTACGTGGAATGGATTATACAAATATGTAAACGGAAAAATTCAGAAGAACAAAGAGGTCATCCCTCCGATTTCCATGATCGTAGCAGCTTCAGAAGGTGTATATGCGTTTGGATACAATGGAAACTGGCTTATAAAGGAAAACAGAATAGAGAAGTTGAAGACCAATATTTCTAAAGGAATTCGAGACGCTATTCCCGATAGGAACAATGGCGTATGGATAGCTTCTGATGTTGGGCTTTATCATTATGCAGATAATAAACTCAAGCTATATCAGGATGAAAGTGATTTGATAAGCTCTTATATCAAAGGAATATCTTATTCTGATGACAATAAACTTTGGGCTGGCGGATTAGGCGGTGTAACCATTCGAGATGAGAATAGAAAAATCAAAACCTTAACTCCGAAGGAGGGCATATCAAATGCAGAAGTTAATTGCGTAGAAAAATCTCCTGACAGTGTTATGTGGGTAGGAACGAACATGGGTGTTGTCCGGTATTATCAAAACGATTCACACTCTTTACGCTTTAGCAAACGCTGGTTGATGAATGACAAGGTTAGAGATATTGCATTTGATAGGTCTGGTACTGCATGGATCGCAACTGCCGGTGGGGTGAGCGCGATAAAGAGAAAGGAAATGACTTTATCTGAAAAGGAAGATTACTTTTACAATGTTATGATGAGAAGGCATGTCCGTGCACCATGGATCGTATATCGTGTTTGGCTTGATATTGAAGGCGATACTGCATCATGGCGACCGTGGGATGACGACAACGACGGAGAATATACGGCGATCTATCTGAGTATGGAAAGTTTAAGATATGCTGTAACTAAGGATAAAGATGCAAGGGAAAAAGCTAAAAAAGCATTTCATACATTGAAGTTTTTACAAGAAGTCACGGAAACTGATGGCTTCTTTGCGCGAACGGTAGTTCCCAGTAATTGGGAAGGAATGAATGACCGCAACAGAAAATATACCGAGCAGGAGACTGCTGATGAATTGGTAAAAGATCCTAGATTTAAGAAAGTGGAAAAACGTTGGAGAAAATCTAAAGATGGTAAGTGGCTTTGGAAAGGGGATACGAGCAGCGATGAAATGAGCGGACATTTTATGGGCTATTATTATTACTATGAGTTTGCCGCTGATGACCAAGAGAAAGAAATTATTAAAGCGCATGTTAAAAAGATCATGGATTATATAATTGAGCATAATTATAATTTTGTTGATATTGATGGGAAGCATACAAAATGGGCTGTCTGGTCGCCAGATAATTTGAACCGCGATCCTGACTGGGCGCCGGAGAGAAGTCTAAACTCATTTGAACTTCTTGCGTTCCTTAAGTTAACTTATCATGTTACTGGTGATGAAAAATATCAAAGTGAGTATCTGCGGTTGATTAATGATGAAGGATATCTGGAAAATATTTCAAAACTGAATCATAAAAATCCTGCATGGGAAATATACTTTGATATTCCAATGGCAGGCTATCTTTTCCCGATACTTGTAAAGTATGAGAAAGACCCTAAACTCAAGAAGTTTTACGAAGATCTTATGGATGAGTGGTTCGAAAATCAGAAATCAGGTAAGAATCCAATGAATAATTTCATTTATTGTTTTGCCCGCGATAAAAAAGTAGAAGTAAAAAACTCGATAGACTTTTTGATTGATACTCCGCTTGATCTTGTAGATTGGAGAATTGATCATACAAAAAGGGAAGATATCTGTATAGTAAGAAAACCCATATTGGAAGATAAACAAACATCAGTTCTCGTACCGGCAAGTATGCGTTCAACTGTGCGCTGGGATAAGAACCCTTGGGCAGCAGTTCAAGGTAATCCTCATTCTGAGAGGGAACCGGTGTTCTGGTTATTTCCATATTGGATGGGAAGGCATTTAGAAATTATCAAGGAGTAAAGAAAGAATGATAAAACATATTTTGGTATTATTCAGTGTAGCAGTTACATCTATTACATTTTCACAAACCGCAAAAGGTTATGTATTCAACGACATAAATGGTAATAGCATAATGGATACTAGTGAAAAAGGGTTATCGGGAATTTGCGTATCAAATGGAACAGATGTAGTACAAACCGATGCTGATGGAAAGTGGGAACTTCCTATTACAGATGATACGGGATTGTTCGTTATAAAGCCGGCTAATTATTCTGTCCCGTTAAATGGAAATATGATCCCGCAATATTATTATCTTCACAAACCGAAAGGTTCAACAGAATTAGAGAAAG
>QILJ01000050.1 GCA_003233295.1 Ignavibacteria bacterium
CAAAGTGGGAACAGGTTGTGAGAAGTTATGCAAAGCCTTCTAGAAGAGTTTATTGAGCTTAATAGTATATATGTTTTTCTATTAAGATGACCTACTAATCAAAACCTAATTTTAATTGTTTATGGATTTATAATTCCCCCCAATGTGTCTCCCAGCATTACACTGGGAAACACAAATCAAATTATAATCCCACTAGGATTAAACTTTGCAAAATATTTATCGTAACAATACCATTTTTTTAGTGTCACTGTATTGACCAGCAGTTATAGTATAGAAATATATCCCGCTTTTTAATTTAGTTGCATCAAATTCAATTTTATAATTTCCGGGCTGCTGAGTTGCATCTATAAGCACCTTGACCAATCTTCCAAGTATATCGTAAACCTTTATCACTACGTGATAGTTATTCTTCCCTACAGGTAAGGCATAGGTAATATATGTTGTTGGATTGAATGGATTCGGGTAGTTTTGCTCAACAATAAATTCCGTTGGAAGCAGGTCATCCTCGGAAACAATATCAGTGGGATCATCTTCCGGATCAACATAGAACGCTGTGTATTTAGTTAAGATCTGAAAACGCAAACTCAACTCAATGATCTGATCAACTAACTCGTCTGTTTCACCATTGATATCAATTAGATCCAGCAGATAATTAATTTTAGACTTTGCCCACAGTCGCGGGATAAAACGGTAACCGCTGCTATCCTGGAAATTCAATGTTTTAGTAAACTCAACATTTTCAGATCCTATCTTTCCCGTAATAGTAACAGGGAATTCTCCGCTGTTCGTATAAAGTCCCATTTCAGTAGTTTGACTTCCCCAATATAGATCATGTAAAACTTTCGGATATCTATCCCAGTTCTGGAGTCCTCCATAATTTATATTTATATCGGTTATCAAAGGCTTCGATATTTTTTTGAAATGATTACTTACTAATAGTGAAATGCTGTCATCCGACGCTATATAGGTCGAGTAACCATGATTTTCATTTGCCAATCGTGTAATCAAGTTACGGTTGAGATCATCTCCAACTCCGAATGAAAATATTCTTACATTTTTTGTATTATCCGCTGCAACACTGTCAATTATTGTTTGAGGGTCAACCTCACCAATGGTTGGTTTCCCGTCAGTAAGAAAAATAAGATTGTTGGAAGTTGTATCGCCGAAAGATTGTTTTAGTGAGCTATCAAGCGCTGTGGAAATATTCGTCATTCCAAGTGCATACATTTGAAAGACAAAATCGTGTGCCGCTTCAATATTCTCCGCTGTTGCCGGGATAAGATCTGATTTGAATTGCTCAACGTATGTACCAAAAGTAACAATGTTAAACTTATCGTTTGGATTCAGTAAGTTAAGGAAATTATCCAAGGACTGTTTTACTTGAAATATTCTCATACCCGCCATACTGGATGAAACATCGGCAGTAAAGACAATATCTTTGGAAATAGTTTCTTCCTCAGAAATACTGTCAGGCGGTGTTATCCAGAGCGAGTAAAAGCTGTCTGTGCCCATCGAATCTTCTTCCGTAGGAGTATAAGTTAAAAGACTGAATTGAACTTCATTTCTAACAGTCTCAAAATTTACGATCAGATCTTTATCCGGATAATAATTTTCATCACCAAATTCTAAAGTATAGTTATAATCCGATATTTTGACCAATCGCGTGCTCATTGAGTTTTCATGACTTGGAGATTTGAAATATTTATACGGATTCTGTGATTGTGCATCCATAAAAAAGTGTACGGTTTCCAGCGGCTGGCTAGATAGATCTAAAGTGTTAAGCAGAAATTTATAATTGTTCACTCCAAATTCATAGTTGAGCATTTCCACATAAGTGATCTCTGTCCTAACTTCCGTGTGAGCATTCACAGGAACAATACTCAAACGAAAGAGATTGTCCCCCATATACTCCAGTAACGCCGGGTCCATCCATTGATTAAGCTTACTGTTGTAAGCATTAATAGCCTCTTGCCTCTCGCGTATCTCAGCTTCATATCTCTGCCCGTTAAACCAATAAACCAATTTTGTCATCATTGCATTTTCCGGCAGCGGAAAAATGTAGATAGCTTCTACAGATTGATCCATTTCATTATAGAATATTTGGTCAACTTTTGTAACAGCAACTTGATCTTGTATGTTGACCTTAACATCAATCGATTTAATCCACATCTTCTGATATTCTTGCGAAGAGAATCTTGGTCGCACATAAAGAACACCGGTTGCAGAAATATTTTGAAATGATAGAATTAAAAGCAGTAATACAATTAAAGTATTTATGTGAATTTTTGTTTTCATTTTATCCCCTCAAAATTGTTCAATTAATTTTTATTTATTTATACTCAATATCATCTGAGTAAGATCATCTTTCTGCTTTGTATAAAATTACCGTATTGTAATCGGTAGAAATAAATTCCGCTTGTAAGTTCGCTTGCATCAAAATGGATTTCGTAGTTTCCGGGTTTTTGTTCTTCACTTACAAGCGTTGTAATTTCACGTCCGAGGATGTCATAAACTTTTAATGTAACATTGTAGAGCCAATCTCCTGATTGGCTTTTGCTTAATCCATTGGTGGTTTGAGCGAAAGAGGACTTTCGCTCTACAAAAATGGTATTGAATATTTTATAGTTGTGCTTGGGTTGAATGGATTTGGGTAATTCTGATATAAAATAAAGTTTTTCCCAATTGTTTCATCATCTTCTTTTACATCTGTAATATCGCTTGAGATATCAGTAAAGATGGTTCCATTAACATTTGCTGAGTCTATCCAATAGTTTTTCCCAGAACCTAATAAACCTATATTTCTAGCAAAGAATAATTTACTGAGACGTGGTAATCCAACAACTTCACGAATTGTAGTTTTGAAACTATTTATCATCGTGTCACGAATAGATAATACTACCATTTTATTACAATAAAGAAGATATCTATTATCAGATATCGATATTGTATCACCAACCTCAGCATACAAATTGTCAACACGATGTTCTTCACCTAAAGATATATCATCTATTCGCAGAACATCCCCTGTCGTTGAATCAATTCTTTCAAAATACACTTCGGGGTATTCTAAACCCATGTAATAATATTTTAGAAGCCAATAATTCATATTGTTTATTGTTGTGTCTTGTGTGATTTCTACTTCATCTCTACCGGCTTCAGAATAATCAAGGGATGCATTATAATATATCCACCAATAAGACCAACTGTTTCCTATATTGTTAGGATAAAACTCAAGCATTTCATGATTTGTCAAATTTTGTGCATTTAACATGCTTGTAAAAATAATTGCACAAAGTAAAAACGAATCCTTTAATAACATTTTCATAATTATGCCTAACATTTGATTAAATGGTTAAAGTACATGTCTTAACCAAATAATTATTTTATTAATATCATCTTCTTACTTTGTATAAAATTACCGTATTGTAATCGGTAGAAATAAATTCCGCTTGTAAGTTCGCTTGCATTAAAATGAACTTCATAGTTTCCGGGTTTTTGTTCTTCGCTTACAAGCGTTGTAATTTTACGCCCGAGGATATCGTAAACTTTTAATGTAACATTGTAAAGCCAATCTCTTGATTGGCTTTTGTTTAATCCATCAGTGGTTTGAGCGAAAGAGGACTTTCGCTCTACAAACGGTATCGAATATTTAATTGTTGTACTTGGATTGAATGGGTTTGGGTAGTTTTGGGATAGAGAGAATTCTGATGGTAAATCTAAATCTACTTTTTCAACACCAACTAAAGTTGTATCTCCATATATTTTGCCATTTATAATACAACCCTTAAGAATAGTAGTTGAATATCCAAAATCAAATGAATTTTGTTTTTGAATGATACCTATGCCTTGAGCCAAAGTTTCCTCATATGTAAATAGAGATTGGAGTCTAAAAACTTTTGAATATCTTTTCTGATCCCAAAATAGTGTATCAGATTCAATAACATCATAGATTATTCCCTCGGATGTTTCAAATTCATCCCCTGATAATGCAGCTAGATTTGTAAATAGATGTTCTTGCTCATCATTGAATGAATACATTTGATAGATTGCTCCGGTAAGCGAATCAATCCTCAACCAATAACTTTGTCCAAATGGTTTGGTCTCTAAATAGTAATAATGTTGAATATTATTAACAATGGTATCTGAGGTTATTTCTTGTGAAAAATCTATACTAAAAGAATTGGGTTTGGTGATATCGGAGGATGCACCAGATTCATTATAAATCCATTTATTTCCTATTTCTAAAGGAAATAATTTCAAACTATTGCTAATGGATTTTGAGAGAAGATAAGTAACTGTATCCAGTGCAACATTTATTATCCCATTAGAAACTGCTGCAAACAATATATTTTTATTTGGTTTCTTATATAGACCCACTGCGTGATGAGGCAAGGCGGAAAAGGGAGTAAAACTATTTCCATAATCTTTGGATTCATAAATATCGTTTCCTACCGACATAAACATACTGCCCGACACTGAATCATCTATGCATAAACTCATATGATTGTATCTAATTACAGCAAGTTTCCAACTATAAGGATCGCCATTATTATCAGACACATATAATAAACTTGTAATATATAAGTACTCCTCATAATATTCATAACTATTTATAACCGCATAAATATGCTCTCTATCTTTATCAAAATATAGTTTTGTCTCTTCATTCCAATCGTCTAAGTTGGTCACTTCAAAAAATGTTTTACCAGTGTCTAAAGATTTAACAAGATCTTGAGATGAATTAACACCAAAAACAATTGCTTCATCATATGGAGAGAAAGTTAGGTATTGAACTGTGGAATCATTTGGAGAAAATTTTGAGAATTCCACCCAAGTTAATCCTGCATCAGAACTTCTTATTAAAGACCCGCTTAACAAGGCATAAACTATATTTGAATCATTCGGCGAAATATAAATATCCTTTATATAACCAAGACCACCGAAAGTATTAGCACTATCATATCTTGATATACTACAGTCAAGATCAATACCTACTGAGTTAATGGAATATATGTACTTATTTGGATCGTTATTAAAAAACTCGATATCGCTAATTAACTCTGATTGAACAAAATTTTCCGGATAATATATAATATCGAATCCTTCATTGAATAAACTTTCAGTATTATTTTTAATGTCGTAAAAGTGATATAAATAAAAAGTTGAATCTGAATTTAAATGAAATGAAGAATATTTTTCATTATACACTAGATGGGAGTTTCCTGCAACATCCTCAAACCCGTTTAGAAAATATATTGTTGTATCACTCTGTGCATAAATAAATGATAATTGGTAAA
>QILJ01000462.1 GCA_003233295.1 Ignavibacteria bacterium
AAGCAATATTTGAACTTTCCAAACGCATAATACTCTCTTCAGAATTTCCAAAACTTAATAAATTAATACTTCCGTACCAAACAATACTTTGATCTATTATTGCAAACTTTTGATGTATTTTTGATCGGAACTTAATCTCAATACCTTCATCTAACAAATTATCAAATGCCTTTTTCAAGCCGGAAACAAAACGATTTTTCTTCCAATTTAATTCTGTATTGGTTTCGCCAAAATCTTCGATAGGTTTTGTAATAACGATAATCTTAACTCCGAAGCTGACAGCAGTGGAAAGAATTTTTATCATTTTTGAAACCCGATTTTGAGTTATGAACGGACTTACTATCAAAATGTTGTTTTTTGCATTTAGAATGTCATTGGAAAACACCGGCAAAAAGTTTGTTTTGCCAAAAATAAAATCATTCGATTCCGGCACAAAACTATCTCCTTTTGCTTCATATCCCATCGCCGCATAACTGTTTAATCTTCGGTTGTACATTCTCTCCAGAATTCTTACGTGGATATCGACATAATCAAATATTTGCACATCAGTCTTTTTATTATTTAATCTGTGAAGTCTGCCCGCATATTGCTGCAGTGTGCCTTTCCATGAAATCGGCATTGTCAAGAAGAGTGTATCCAATCGACTCTCGTCAAATCCTTCGCCAATGTACTTTCCAGTCGCTACAATTGTTATCGTTTTATCAGAAGTTGAGTCAGCTAAACGTTTAGATATTTGTCTTCCGACTTTTACGCCCATTCCTCCTTTTAAAACGATAATGTTCGGTATTGAGTCGTTTAATCTTTCTGCCAATAAATCAACATGAGCGACTCTTTCGGTGAGTATCAGTGAATTCCTACCGCTTTCAAAACATTTGAGAATATCATCACAAATAAGTTGATTTCGCAGTTCGTCATCAATCATCCGGGAATAAATTTTTTGTATGGAATAATCTTTCTCATCCATATCAACGGGCATTCTGAAACTTGTAAATCTCGGCGTGATATAATGTTGAAAAGGTCTTTTCTCTGCTTGCTTTTTTGCATCTACGGAAAATCTTACCGGTCCACATTGCATAAAAATAATTGGATGATGCCCATCCTTTCTCAAAGGCGTTGCGGTTAAACCATAAACATATTTTGCGTTTACATTTTTAAGTATCAAACTAAAACTAAAAGCCGGAACATGATGGCATTCGTCAACAATTACCATTCCGTAGTTTTTTACAAGCTCTTTTACTTCACCTTGCTTGGTTAAAGACTGCATAACGGCAATGTCAATAATACCATTAGCATTGTCTTTTCCCGCACCTATTTGACCGATAATATCCCTGTTACTTCTTCTACCTCGCTTTTTTTCTAACGGTTGAAGTTCCTCATTAATAATTAAAAACTCAGATAATTTTGATTTCCATTGGGATAATAATTGACGCCTATGCACCAAGATAAGTGTATTGACTTTTCGTTGCGAAATAAGATTGGCGGCAACAACCGTTTTTCCAAACGCCGTAGCTGCCGAAAGTACACCGTTATCATATTTCATCAACATATTTACTGCAACCTGCTGTTCTTTGGTCAATTTCCCGTTAAAACCAACATTTGTTCTTCTGCCTGGATTAGTTTTATCTGCAAACTTTATTTTAATTTTATACTTATTTAATAAATTGTCAATGTCGTTTTCGCATCCTCTCGGAAGACATAAATACTCTTCCGTTTCATCCGCGCATGAAATGATTCGAGGCTTATTATAAGTCGTCATACGCATTGCTTGTGCTTTGTAAAATTCAGGATTTTTAAATGCCGCAAGTCGTTTTAAAATATTTAACGCTCTATGGGATAATTCCGCCTTTGGAATGAAAATCATATTTGCTTTAACAATAGTGATTTCTGCCGGAAAATCATCCGCGGATAATTTTACTATGTGGGATTCCCATGGTTTTGGGTCATCTTCTCTTTTTAACAAACCCAATTCGTTTCCCTTACACATTTCCGCAATTAACTCTTCGATATTTTTTTGAGAGAGTTTTCTAATCGAACTTAAATACGCCCATTGATCCGGGTAAGGTTCAAAATTTTCATCTATGAAAACGCAGTTATTTTCTTTTCTCGCCTTTTTCTGCAATGGAATAGCAATCAAATTTCCAAAGCCGCCCTTTGGCATTGTATCCTGATTTGGAAATAACCTATCGTAAGATTTAAAATTGATTTTATACCGTTTGCTCATTGCATAAGTTAATATTGCCGTTCCGAATCTTCTTGCCAAAACAACCGGTATTTTATTATCGAAAAAGAACCATATATGAGCCCCGTTGCCGGAACGTGAACGCTCAACTACAGCAGGAATATCAAATTCAAGAAACACTCTCCTTAAAACCGAAACATCGTCGTGCCACCCTTCGTCGTCAAAATCAATTGATAGAAAATTACAGGTTTCGTCAAACAGCATCGGATAAATACCGACGATAACATTTCCTCTGAGATGTTTTTCAATTATTTCTTCATTCAATTTTTCGTAAGTTTTATTTGGGCAGATGGAGCATTTAACATTAGGTTTATCGCATACATTACTTATCCATTCATTTAAGCAAACCGGAGAATAACC
>QILJ01000396.1 GCA_003233295.1 Ignavibacteria bacterium
ACTCCCTCTCTCTAAAATCAACTCCGAGTTCTTCTGTAACAAACTTTTTGGCTTTCTCCGTATCGACCGAACTAATTCCGACAATTGACATTACTACATGAGAATATTTTTTCGCTTTCTTTGCAAAGTCAAGCATCTCGTCATGCAGCGATTTATCAACCCGCATAAGTTTAGCGTACTGCTCCGGATCGGTTGAGTTAAGACTAATTGAAACCGTATCAATCAAGCCGGCAAGTTCCGGAGTAATATCTCGCTTATTTATATAATTGCCGTGACCGTCAGTATTCATACGGGTTTTGCCCCCTTGGCTCTTAACATATTCGGCAATCTTTTTTACTACATCCCATCTTATCGTAGGTTCGCCGTAACCGCAAAAAACAATTTCGTTATATTTTGTAGGATCACCGATCTCCGATATATAAACTTCGGCATCCGGTTCCTGATCTTTACTCATCTTCAGACTATATCCCTTAATAACCGCATCGCCTTTCCTATCACAAAAAACGCAATCGGCATTACATCTGTTGGTGACATTTATATAGAGTGAATTCCCAATTTGATATGTGTAGCTTATTTTCATCTTTGTTCCTATCCCGAATAATTTGTATGCATTCCACGATGTCGCTCTACCGACATCCTCTGTTCTTAATTTATGAATTTCGGCAACCGTTTCCGCAATGACCGGAATGTTTATCGGCTCATTCCTCTTTCCTCTATAAGGCACCGGGGTTAAAAAAGGAGAGTCTGTTTCAAGAAGCAGATTCTCCGCATCGACCCGCGAAAGAACTTCCCGAACACTATCCGCTTTCTTAAAAGTTATATTACCGGTGAAAGAAATGTAATGTCCCATCTCCACCAATATGCGTGCATCCTTTACCGATCCGGCAAAGCAATGGTACTGTGCTTTTAATCCGCTCTCTTTGTACTTCTCAGCAAATTCCATTACATCCTCATTGGAATCACGGTTGTGTACAATGATAGGTAAATTCAGTTCAAGCGCTAAATCTATCTGCCTTTGAAATGCTATTATTTGTTTACCCTTGGGTGAAAAATCATAATAGTAATCCAACCCGATCTCACCAATTGCAACAACTTTTTCATGCTTTGCTAAAACTCTTAGATCAGCGACCAACGAATCGTTCCAATCCTTTGTATCGTGCGGATGAATTCCAACGGCAGCATAAATGGAATCGTACTTTTCGGATAGATCAATTGCCTGCCGTGACGTTTCCAAATCGGTACCGGGAACAAGCATATACTTTACTCCGGCATCCAAAGCGCGCTGGATTACTTCATCTCTATCTTCATCAAAATTGTGGAAGAAAAGATGACAATGCGAATCTACATACATAGTTTCTCTATTAAATTATTGTTATGCTTTTTCTTCCCAAATCTGAATTAGTGTTGCAATATTTTTAACTGACGCTTCCATATCCTGTATTGCTACATATTCTGTATTTGCATGGAAGTTGTGTCCGCCCGCAAACAAGTTAGGAGTCGGCAGACCCATATAACTTAATCGTGAACCGTCTGTTCCACCGCGGATAGCCGATTGAATCGGTTCGATACCTAATCTTCTAAGTGACTCGAGAGCATTTTCCTCAACACTTGGATGTTCATTCAAAATATTTTTCATGTTGCGGTATTGCTCAATAACTTCAAACTCAAATGACGAACCGGGGAAATCAGTAACAGCTTTTTCACACAGTGATTTTAAAAGGTCTTCAAATTCTTTAAGTTTTTCATCGATAAAATCTCTGATGATAAACTTAACAACAGTTTTTTCCTCGTTGCCGTTTATTGAAACGGGGTGAACATATCCCTCTCGTTTTTCTGTGGTTTCTGGGGAAAGCTCTTTGTTCGGAAGCAGTTCAATTAGCTTTGCAGCAACTTTCATCGAGTTGACCAGCTTATCTTTTGCATATCCCGGATGGACATTTATTCCGCTGAATGTGACAACAACAGCATCGGCGCTGAATGTTTCAGTTTCTACTTCGCCGCGGGTTGAACCATCGATCGTGTAAGCATATTTTGCACCAAATTTTTCAACGTCAAATTTATCCGCTCCGCGTCCGATCTCTTCATCCGGAGTAAACCCGATCTTTATTGTACCGTGTTTGACTTCAGGGTGTTCTTTTAGATAATTAAGTGCATCCATTATTTCTGCAATGCCTGCTTTGTCGTCAGCGCCTAATAATGTTGTGCCGTCTGTGGTTATAATGTCCATCCCGATCATATCATTCAACTCTGGATTATTCGCTACATCAATTATTTTTCCTTCACCTATTTCAAGATCACCGCCTTGATAGTTCTTGTGGATCTGTGGATTGACATTTTCACCGCTCACTGCAGGCGAAGTATCAACATGCGCAATAAACCCGATCACTGGAACATCTTTGTCGGTATTGCTTTGAAGTGTTGCCATTACATAACCGTTCTCATCCATATGGGCGTCGCTCAAACCTAACTCTAATAACTCTTCCACCAAATCTTTTGATAATATTTTTTGTTTTTCTGTGCTCGGAGTTGTTTCAGAATCTTCATCCGATTGCGTATCATATTTAACATATTTTGTGAATCGATCAACTACTGT
>QILJ01000567.1 GCA_003233295.1 Ignavibacteria bacterium
AACCGCCTCCTGTGGGAAAAGTTTGTGACGGAATGGGTATAATACTGATAATAGGCATAGATAAGACAATGAAAATTATACCTTATTTCTCCTTTAAAAAGTCCATTTATCAAAAAAGCGTGACATTAGCAGGCTCAATGCTAATACAAACAATATGATTAATATGAATCTTATTTTTCCTATTTTTAAACTATTCCGGTCGTTTCAAATTTCTTTCTGTGAAGACTTTGTCCGATAAACCTTGATCAAACTTTATATTAGTCAAAGTTAAAGTTGTTCTATGATCTTTTTTGACATTATACATTTCTATCTTTTTGCCAAACCGGTAGCCATCAATTTTTTCAATATTATCAACTGTGAGAACTTTAAAGAGTTTACCTTTGTTGTAATACTCAATCTTGCGATAAATATAATTTGATTGATCAACATATACAATCAATTTATCATAACTCACATCGGCATTTGGTTTTGGCTTAAGTTCTAATATATATCGGTTGTTTTCCTTTCTTAATAATTCTGCCGTATAATCATTACTGTAAGAACTTTGGGATATATCTTTGTAGGAAAAATCCGTTCCCATAAAGTTTTCGTTTTTTATTGATGAAGCAATACGTCTTACCCTATGGAAAGCGGGTAAATATAAATAAAGACGATCTGAAGCTAATCTTAAGAAACCTACACCCCTGACATCCGCAGGTTTAAGAAATTTTACCAGTCTCAATTCACTGCCTTTTTGATACATTTTTATGTTACGTTCTTTTTGGAAACCATCCTTATCCGTTAAAGTTATTTTTTCAATAGCCGTCATATCTTTTGGTGCATTCATTACCGAATCCACTTTGGTAAGAATTTCCTTCCCGGTTTGTGCGTTTGCAATTGTGGTTAATATTAAGAACACAATTACAAATAATATTTGATATATTCTTTTCCCTGCATAACAGGATTCCCCGGATGGAACTTGTCTGCCGGTAGGCAAGATCCGGATTTGCAGCATTTTGTTTAACATTTTCATCCTCCTTCAAAAATTAGAACTATTATTTCATTAAACACCAAATTAGTTCCGGAATCCAACTGTGTTTTTTTGCTCTTCATCTTTGGAAAATACTTTTAAGAATTTTGGTTTTATCAAAATAAATAAGGATGGAAGAAGTGTTAAGGTCAAGATTGCACTTACTATCATAGTTAATGAAGTCAAACCGCCGAATCTCCTGACATGTTGCCCGCCGGCGGCAAGCAGAACAATAAATCCAAGCCCGACTGAAAAGGCATTTATTAAGATAGAAATTCCGGTCGTGTTTAATGTATTCTGAAGCGCTTTAAGAGTGTCGCCTTTATCTTTCAATTCCTTTTTAAATCTTGATATAAAATGGATTGCATAATCAATACCCAGCCCAATTGCAATAGAAGCAATCATAGCAGTAAAAGAATCCAGACCAATATTTCCGAAGCCCATTACCGTGAAGTTGATTAAGATTGTTAGAATTATCGGAACTACTGCTAAAAAACCAACTAAAGTTGATTTGAACAATAATGAAAGAATTATTATTACAAATATTAAAGTTATCAACAGACTTTTGGTTTGTGTGGGCGTTAATTCCGCTTCCATTTGACTTAAGACAGACGGCATACCTGCCTGATAAAAATTCCACTTAACTGTTCTTACAATTGAATTATTGTTTTGACCTAATAAATTTTCTGCTTTTTTGTAACCGGTGTAGAGATAATTTTCATTGACTGCCCATAGTACTCCCTTAATATCTCTTTTAAAAATGATATCCGAAGCCAAACCGGGCGGAACAATTGAGTTAATCTTTACTATTGAATTTTGAATGCGGTTTTCGCCAAAAGTGTCCTTAACAATCTGCTCTATTGAAGCTGCCATAAATCCGGCATCTTCTTTATTTATGTTAACTTCAGAGAGAATAGCCGAATATATTTGTGCCGAATCCGGATATGATTTTCTATTTGTTAACTTTGTTATGGAAAAGCTTAAATGATTAATAGAATTGGTATTGAGTTCAACTTCTGCTTGCGGACTTTTCAGATAGTCAGCTACAGCATTTTTAATGCTTACATTTATATTTCCATCGGCTAAAGAATTAATTGCCTCTTTCACAATTTTTTCAAGCTGTTCTTTTCTAAGCGTGAGCCCATACTTTTCCAGAGTCCAGTTCAAAGAATTATAGATTTTATCCTGCTTTAATTTAATGAACTTACTTTTAATATTATTCGGAACTTTGCTTAAATCAATTACTGCAATTTCTTTTGGAATTGTTTTAAGAAAGCCTTCAACCGAATCTACGGCTTTAGAAAGATATTCTGTATGCCATGTATCCAATCTAACACTAAGAAGGGCTTCTTTATCATTATTTGCCGTTATTTGTTCCATCATATCCTTGCCTTCAATAAGGAACCAAAGATTGCTGATTTTCTGCCGTTGATTTGGAATAGAATATCTATCGTTCATTACATTATTCATTTCAGCAATTATTGATGCAATTGATTGTGATTTACTTAAACGAGGGATTGATTCAAGCTTTTGTTCAAATAGTCTCATCATATGAAGAACTGCGGGATCCTTTAAATC
>QILJ01000269.1 GCA_003233295.1 Ignavibacteria bacterium
AGTAGATATCTAGACTGAAAGTATGCTAGTTTGTTGAATAATCAGAATTAATACACTGGTATTGGTGAAAAATATGTTACTTATATTCAAAAATAATTATGCAAGAAAGGCGGAATAAGTCCGTGTTTAAACACGGCAATTGTTCGTCCAATACCTGTTAAGCGATTAAAAAAATATGGATTACTACTACACAACCATTTATCGATTTGAAGGTATTTCTGATAACAATCTTGTTGAAGACAAGATTGTTTATAAAGACGATGTGAATGGTATAACTGTTCTCTTAACCAATGATATTAATCGTCACTGTTTTAAACTTGATATCGGTTTGGCCTGCGCTAGTCTTCTGCTGCGCGGAATGTTCGGTGACGAAAAACTTCAAGAAATGCCTATAGCAATTGATACCGAAGTAAAAAAAATTCAAGAGGAAAGAGTATCAAAGAAAAAAACAGGCGCATTTGCAGTAATAATAATCAAAGGCAATGAAGAATTAACTATAAATCAAAAACTTCATAAAGAAACAGATCAGTTTCGTATTTGCTTTGATGCCATTGATAAGGATTTGATTAAAAAACAACATAAAGAAAAAATCCATTCAATAGTATCTTCTTTGTCCATGACTACTAGCCCCGAGTATCATGCCGAGATAGTGTCTAGTGGCACATACTTTATTGATGAAAATGATAAACCGTTATATAGTTTCACAATGCAGGGAGGCAACGCTAGGTTAATACTTTCTAAGCCAATAGATCTTGAAAAAGAAAATGAAATTGCCAAGATAATTGGTATATCCAACAACAATGAACAGTTTAAAACCCCGTTTCGCTTGTACACTCAATCACTTGAAACCACAGAGGATAAATTGCGTTCATTCATATCTGCGTGGTCTGCATTAGAGATTTTCACAAATAAAGTGTTTTCTATTTATGAAGAAAAATTTATAGATAATATTGCCGATGATCATGGCTCTCATGGTGTGAATCAGTTTCTGAAGCGAATCAAAGATGTGATGAAAGACAAATATAGACTAACAGATAAATTTTCATTAGTAGCTTCATTCTTGAGCAATGAAGTCGAGAGTGATATAGAACTATTTAAAGGCATGAAGAAATTACGTGACGATATATACCACGGGAAGGAATTTAATGAAGAAGATCTCCCTGTTGAAGATGCGCGTAAGTTGGCAGCCAAATATTTAAAGAGTCACATGTTATCAACAACCAGCGCTTAACAAGTAGCTCCAGCGGACAATTTAAAGCGGCACTTGTTTTGCTTTCGCAAAAACGTGCCGCTTTAAATTGCCGCTGAGCAAAGCGTTAGGAGTATCAAGAAGAGGTCATCTTTTGGAGACAAGAAATATCTTTATAGATGCGTCCATATTCATTGGGCAAAACTACAATTATAAGAGCGCAGTGTTTGAAAGCTTGCGTCGTCTAGTGATCGCAAGTAATGCCAACGTATATGTAACTGATATAACCGTCCGTGAAGTTCGGGCACACATAGCAGAAGGTGTTTCAAAGGCTATACAAGCGCAAAATAAATTCCAGAAAGATGCGAGAATTTTTAGAAATATCGATGACACGCCCTTTGAGGAGTTCTTTCATGATGTCAATGAAGCATCAGCTATTAAGACGCTTAACGATCATCTTGATAGATTCTTGAGCGACGTGAGTGCGACTGTTTTGCCAACATCAGGAGTCTCCATAGATGCTGTATTTGACAAATATTTTGATAAAGAACCCCCGTTCGGAGATGGTAAGAAAAAAGCAGAATTTCCTGATGCTTTTACAATTGCAGCACTAGAAGATTGGTGTGAGGAAAATAATGAAAAAATGTATGTTGCTAGCGCAGATACAGACTTAAAAAATCATTGTGAAACAAGTGATAGCCTAATAACTCTGAATAAGCTTGCAGAATTTATTAGCCTTATTGAATTCCATGATAAGGTTTTAGCTCCATCGGTAATGAAATTGCTTGACCGCAAACAAGATACCATTAAAGAGGCTATTTCTGAATCATTTTGTGAGCAGGGTTTCTGGATAGATGATCAGGACGGAGATGTAAATGAGGTAAGAGTAAACGATATCGAAGTAGAAGAAATCCTGCTTCTTGAAGTAGATAAGAATACAGCAGTTATACAGGTTGAGGTAAAAACTAATTTTTCTGCCGATCTTACTTATGATGACCTTGATACAGCGTCATATGACAGTGAAGATAAAGTTTTAATACCTTGGCAAACAATTGATAAAACTGTGGATCAGGATGTAGAGTACACAGCAATTCTTCGCATATCGCACGATGTAGACACCCCAGATTATCTTAAGATACATGCTGTGGAAATAGATACAGAACGCGGATGGGGTTTTTCAGTCAGCAGCGACGATGAATGGCCTTATAAATAAAACTCCTAACGAATAAGGTTAGATCGTGATTTCCGCGCAGCGGGAAGCCACGATCTGAACCGTTTGTTGGACAAGCCCGGTGTGTTCTACAGACCGAAAAGGGGGACGGAGTTTAAATAATAAAAAAATTAACCATCCAGAAAAACAGAAGTATCCTGCTTTCATGCCAGACACGAAAGAC
>QILJ01000404.1 GCA_003233295.1 Ignavibacteria bacterium
ATGAAACTTGCGATGGAGAAAAGAGGAACATACAAAAATACAACTTATATCGATCCGACCCGTGCGGACTTGGAATATGAATTCCCGCTATCGGAAGTTATCTTTGATTTCTTCGATCGACTTAAATCCATTTCACGCGGGTATGCCTCACTCGATTATGAGTATTCGGATTACCGTCAGTCTGACTTGCAGAAATTGGATATTATGCTCAACGGAGAAAAAGTAGATGCACTTTCCGTTATTGTTCATAAAGATAAAGCCCAAATTTGGGGAAGGAAGGTCTGCAGTAAACTTAAGGAACTTATTCCGCGCCAGATGTTCGAGATCTCAATTCAAGCTAGTATCGGGAGTAAAGTGATTTCGAGGACAACTGTAAAAGCATTGCGAAAGAATGTACTTGCGAAATGTTACGGCGGCGATATAACACGTAAGCGAAAACTTCTTGAGAAACAGAAAGCAGGAAAGAAAAGAATGAAACAAGTTGGGAATGTAGAGATTCCGCAGGAGGCATTTCTGGCGGTGCTGCAAATTGATGACTGATTTTTGCACTATAATTTTGAAACTAAATAATAATTCTAAACGTCAAAGTTTTATAATACTAAATAGAGAATAATTGAATGAAGACGAATAAAAACACAAAAGAAGAAAGAACTCAAAAACAAAAAAGTACTGAATTTTTTAAAAATTTACTTTTTGCCCTGGTTGCAGCTCTGCTGATCAAATCATTTTTGATTGAAACATCAAGAGTTCCGACCGGCTCAATGGAAAAGACAATAATGGTAGGCGACTTCCTTTTTGTGAATAAATTTATATACGGTTCATCTTCATGGAGAAATATTCCCTTTACCAACGTTGAACTTCCATATTTTCAGTTACCTGCTTTAGCTGACCCGGAGAAAGGAGATATTGTAGTATTTGAATATCCCGGGGACAGAGACGAACTTCATCCGACAGAGATCAGTAATTATGTTAAAAGATGTATGGCAGCGCCGGGTGATACGATTGAGATAAAGAATAAAGTTGTGTTCATCAATGGTAAGGAAGCCCCGATCCCTCCGCACATACAGTATTTGGATCCATATCCAACACCGGCAGGCGTAACAGATTTTCAAATATTTCCTAAAGGCGCTCCATGGAATAAAGATAATTACGGTCCTTATGTAATTCCTAAAAAAGGCGATATAGTTGAATTAAATACTAGTAATATTGAGCGATGGCGGACAATTATTGATCGTGAGTTTGGCGAAAGAGTTGTAAAAGTTAGGAATGGTAAGATAACAATCAAAGGAAAGGAAGTGAATTCCTATACTATCCAAAAGGATTACTACTTTATGATGGGTGATAATCGCGATGATAGCGCTGACAGTCGTTTCTGGGGTGTGGTCCCGAGAGATCTTGTTGTCGGTGAAGCCTTGATGATCTATTGGTCTTGGGATCCGAGTATATCATTTTCTAATTTCTTCAGACTTTTAGGATCAGTTAGAGTAAACCGAATTGCAAAATTAGTACATTGATTTTGACATTTTTATTGGATAACTTTTATTAGTATCATTCAAATTACAAACACTGGTCTTATGAAGAAAATATTATTTGTATTATTTTTATTCGGTTCTATTACATATTCTCAGCAGTTTGATAAATACCTTGTCTATTTTAAGGATAAAGGTGTAAATGAATCGAGCACACTTTCCAAAACTTCGCAAGAATATCAAATTGCACTCAGTCAATTGAGTGAACGAAGCATTGAACGGCGGAAAAAAGTTCTTGGCGATGATTTCATAACTTTTGAAGACCTTCCTGTAAAAGCAGAATATGTTCAAGCTATTGAAGATATCGGGGCGGAAATTGTTTGGGAACTTAAATGGTTTAACGCAGTTTCATGTCGTGTTTCTCAAGAGCAAATAAGCCGGATCGAAGATCTCCCTTTCGTTGAAAAGATTGAAAAAGTAAAAATTATTAGAAGTGATAATAAAGATATTTCAGAATACTTTTTGGCTAAAGTTCAAACCGGTGTTGACAGCGGTAATACTTATGATTACGGATTTTCATACACACAGAATAATTTATCCGATATTCCAGCAGCCCATGATCTCGGGTATTCCGGTCAGGGCGTTATAGTCGGATTGTTGGATGCCGGATTTGCATGGAAAAAGCATCCTGCGCTTAAAAATGCCGATGTAATAGCCGAGCATGATTTTGTTTACGGGGATTCTTCAACCGATGACGGAGATGCTGCACACGGTACGGCAGTTTTTTCTTTGATCGGCGGGTTTGACGAAGGAAGAATAGTAGGACCGGCTTTTAATGCACAGTTCATTCTTGCAAAGACTGAAAATATAAATTCCGAAACTCATGTTGAAGAAGATAATTACGCCGCAGCGCTGGAGTGGATGGAGTCACTTGGGGTAGATATAACTTCAAGTTCGCTAGGTTACAGCGAGTTTGATGAAGGGGAAGAATCTTACACTTATAAAGACATGGACGGCAAAACCACAATTGTTACAAAAGCATGTGAGATCGCTTTTTCAAAAGGAGTTTTGACCATTACTTCTGCAGGTAACGAAGGGAATAAACCTTGGAA
>QILJ01000550.1 GCA_003233295.1 Ignavibacteria bacterium
CTGCAAGACTGGGAGAACAAGAACTTGCGATCCAATCTTTATTAATGGATTCTAAGAAAAATAATTATTTGGTGAACGGTCATAATTACCAAACATCAAATCTACCTATTTATTTGCCAGGCAACGGAGGTCTTTTAACAGCGGTTGCAATGATGGCTGCCGGATGGGACGGCGCACCCGATATTCATGCACCGGGTTTTCCGCAAGATGGAAGTTGGACAGTTCGATGGGAAGGTTTAAAACAAATGCCATAGTATTAAAAATTTAAATTAATTATTTATTGATTTAAAATGTAAAAAGGAATAATGATTAACCGAACAAAATACTTAATAATAATAATTGTTATTTTAACAATATCCTTGAATGCACAACAAAAATTCATGCAAGTTGAAATATTTCCTTCACAAGAGGAACACACTCATGGAAGTACTATCGTTGAACTTCCAAACGGAGATATGCTTGCTGCTTGGTTTCAAGGGCACGGAGAACGGTGGGCAGATGATGTAAGAATTATGGGAGCCAGACTTCTGAAAGGAGAGGAAAAGTGGAGTAAACCCTTTCTCATGGCTGATGTTCCAGGTTTTCCTGATATCAATCCTGTGCTTTTTATAGATCAGCAGAAAACCCTTTGGCTGGTTTGGTATACGGTTGTTGCTAATCAATGGTCAACCTCGTTACCCAAATATAGAATAAGTAAAAACTATATTCAGAAAAGCGGAGCGCCGGAGTGGGCATGGCAGGATGTAATTCAATTTAAGCCCGGCGACAAAACCGAAAGAGGAATTCAGCCGAATGATAAATTTGTTAGATCGGTTGAAGAACAAATCACAGCTCAGAGAGAATATGTAAAATCACAAGGCGCCGATGAAAATCAATTAAAAAGATTTGATGAATATGCTAAGGAAATGATATACAAAGCGCGCGGTAAGGATATGATCAGAAGCGGGCAGATACGTTTAAAGGACGGCACAACTAAGAAAGCCGAACTCGGCTATCCCTATTTCAGAAGAATGGGATGGCAGACAAAAAACAAAGCTGTATTTGTAGGCAATAGAATAATAATCCCGTTTTATTCGGACGGCTTCAATTTTTCAATTATGGCAATGACAGATGACTTCGGCAAGACATGGAAGTTCAGTAACCCTTTGGTGGGACTAGGAAATATCCAACCTACTATGGCTTTCAAAAAGGATGGAACCATTGTAGCCTACATGCGCGATAACGGTCCGCCGCCTAAAAGGCACATGATGAGTGAGTCAAAAGATAACGGTATGACTTGGGGAGATGTTACGGATTCCAAAATTATGAATGAGGGTTCCGGTTCCGATATTGTTACTCTTGCTAATGGTCATTGGGTGCTTGCTTATAATGATACCGAACATGGCAGATACACTCTCGCTGTTTCTGTATCTGAGGATGAAGGAAAAACTTGGAAATATCTGCGTCATATTGAACTTGATTTGAATAAAGATTTCGACAAGAGAAATAAAGCATCTTACCCTTCAATAATTCAGGGTAAAGATGGAATGATACATGTTGTTTATAGCTATCAAAAATATAATACTTCCCCTTATGATGATGATACAATTAAGTATATTCGTTTTGCTGAAGAATGGATCAAAGAGGGGGATAAGTGAAAAAATATCGATCCGAAATATTTGCTTCAGCAATTATTCTTGTGATAATTATCATTACAACTCTATTTCATTACTCAATTCACTTTGAAGATGCAGTGAACAATAATACTTTGACTGGATATGATGTGAGCATCTCTGTCTGGAGAATCTTGTTTGAACCGGTTATCGGGTTGCTGCTTTTTTTTAACAGAGCTTTATATGCTTTGGATGAATTTCCTATTACGTTAGTTTGGGTGCTGATCATTTTTGCCGGTTATAGTATTATAAAAATGATTGTAGTTAAAGATAAGGAATTCGGAAAGAAATTCATCCTTAGACAAATTGTAAATATCCCAATCTTAGTCGGTTTATGGTTTACGATTTTTGTGATAATGCTTTTTATTCCACTTCCGAATAATACAATAATAAATAATTCCCAAATTTCAATATTAGTAACAACACATTCCCATACAGAGTATAGCCATGATGGGCTTATATCACAGAAAGGTTTATGGGAGTGGCATAAACGCAACGGCTTCGATGCTTTTTTTATTACAGATCATAACAATCATAACCACACATTGGATTTTATAAGTGCACAGCGGAAAAATAGATTTCCGATTGAGCCGTTAGTAATGTGCGGCGAAGAGTTTTCAGGATCAAATCATTTAAGTCTGCTTGGATTGAAAAGGAAATTCAGCACAAAAGGATTTGCCGATTCGACAGTAATCGATTCTGTAAAAGCCAACAATGGCGCTGTAATTGTAAATCATTGGTTTGATGGTGAAAAAAAATCATTACAGTATTTTAAGGATTTGGGAGTCGATGGTTTTGAGATCGCGAATTCTGCAACAGACAGAAGTTACGATAGAAAGATATATGATAAGATAAAGTCATTCTGCCAGAAAAACGGTTTAATAATGAATGGCGGGTTGGACTTTCACGGTTATGGAAATGCTTGCTC
>QILJ01000531.1 GCA_003233295.1 Ignavibacteria bacterium
AAAGACGATACTCCTTTAGGAAGCAATGAGTTCATAGTCAGTCTAAAGCCTAAAGGACAAGCGCTTGGATTCACACTAAGAGATCTTACAACTCAGTTAAGACAAGGCTTCTACGGACAAGAGGTAATGAGACTTCAGAGAGGGCGTGACGAAATAAAAATTTGGGTTCGTTTTGATAAGGGGAACAGAATTTCATTAGCACAGATTGAAAACTTGAAAATGAGAACTCCGGCAGGGGAGTATGTTCCATTTAAAGAAGTCGCTGATTATAAAATCCAAAGAAGTCTATCGCGAATAAGACATGAAAACGGGGAGAGGTCAATAACAATATTTGCAAATTTGGATTACTCAAAAAATGATCTTGCAGTTGTATTAGCTGATCTGAACAGCACAATTATTCCTTCTGTATTATCTAACGTTGATGGTGTTACGAAAGGAACTGGAGGAGGTCAGGCAGAAGAAGTTGAAAGAATGACCGGTTCAATGGTTAACACGATGGTAATTGCATTATTGGTGATGTTTACAATTCTCATGTTTTTATTTAAGTCTTACTTACAGACATTACTCGTACTCAGTTTAATTCCGCTTGGTTTGATTGGAGCAATATTAGGGCATTACGCAATGGGGCTTCCGATCACTATCCTTTCATTCTTAGGTATTGTTGCATTAGCGGGAATAATCATAAATGATTCTGTTGTTCTTGTTGATAAGTATAACAAACTTATTTCAGAAGGTGTAGATATTGAAGATGCGCTATATAATGCCGGTATTGCAAGATTTCGTCCGATAGTTCTTACAACAATTACTACAACAGTCGGGTTAATGCCTATAATATTCCTAACTAGTGAGCAGGGGCAATTTCTTGTTCCAATGGCGCTATCAATTGCTTCTGGACTAATATTCGGAACTATTATTACACTTTTAGTTTTACCTTCAGCATTGTATGTTATAAGTGATCTGAGAAGACTAGTCAGCCGAAAGGAGAATAGGCTTGAACTTGAACCGGCATACGAAAAAGAAAATTTATAGTACAATAATGAAGTAATTGAAAGCTTGCTCGCTGATCTTTTAAGTGGGCAAGCTTTTTATCCACTTGATCAATTCTACTCCCGCACAATAATCTCCAAAATATGTGAACCAATCTTTTGTTAAATTTAAGAATAAATTAAAACTTATTGGTTAATGACTGACATTTTAGAAATATTAAGATTCATTGATAACAATGAAGGGGCTTCCTTCTTTTATACCCCGCTTAAAAACGGTGATGAAGTTAGTTATTTGTTTAAGTCGTCTTCAATCTCGATCGAATGTAATCAAAAAAGAAATATTGAGGAAATCCTTTCCAGAATTGATGAGCTAAAAGAAGAATACTCATTTGCTTATGGATATATTGCATACGAAGTTGGATATGCTTTTGAGGAGCGACTTGAAAAATTATTAGATGATAGATCTGAAAATAAATTAATATCCTTTCATTTTTGTGATGATGAATCAGTTGAAAAGATAAAGACAAAGGATGTTGATTTTTCTCGAATTAAGGGATTGTTAACTGCTGCGAAAACTGAGATAAATAATTTTAAGTTGAATACTGATTACAACACTTACAAAAAAAATATCCAAAAGATAAAAGACTTAATTGCCAAGGGTGATACATATCAAGTTAACTATACTTTAAAATCACATTTCGATTTTGATGGTGATGTTGCAGAACTTTTTCTGCAACTGTTATTTAATCAATCGGCATCTTATACAGCCATAATAAATGATATCGATAGATTTGTCGTCTCAATTTCACCGGAGTTGTTTTTCAAAACTGAAGGGAATATTATAACATCCAAGCCGATGAAAGGCACAATAAGAAGAGGTAGGAACATCGATGATGATAATGTGCAAAAGCGAAAATTAGCCAATAGTAAGAAAGACAAAGCTGAAAACATAATGATCGTTGATCTGCTGAGAAATGACCTCGGAAAAATTTGTGAAATTAATTCTGTTTCTGCAAATCCGGTTTATGATATTGAAAAGTACGAAACCGTTTATCAAATGACCTCGACAGTTAAAGGTAAATTGAGAGAAAGATCGTTCAGAACTATTATCAAAAGTTTATTCCCATGCGGGTCAATTACCGGTGCGCCAAAGATAAGAACGATGAAGATAATTAAAGAGCTTGAGCTTGAGGAAAGGGGAGTCTATACCGGGACTATCGGTATAATTGAAAGAGGAGATTATACATTCAACATTCCAATAAGAACTATTACGATCGATAAAAAAAGTAAAAAAGGCGAACTTGGAATAGGCGGTGGAATTGTTTGGGATAGTGATCCGCTGCACGAATTTCAAGAAGCGGAACTGAAAGCAAAGTTTGTAACAAAACCGGAGACATATTTTGAATTGATTGAAACTATGCTGGTTGAAAAAGGTGAAATATTTTTGCTGGATTATCATATCAGAAGATTAAAAGAATCGGCTGATCATTTCCTTTTTTACTTTGATGAAGAAAGTATCCTGAATAAAATATCAGGATCAATACAAGGTCTGGATAGAAATAGGAAATATCGTTTGAGACTTCTTCAGAATTATCGTTCAATCAAGAAAATCCGAAAGCTGTTATATCGAATAAGAAAATCAATTCACAAAACAAATATCAATTCTTCAAAACAACGAACAGGGCGTTGTATAATGAAGAGTATAATTCTTACAAAGATGAATTTACAGACATCATATTTTTAAATGAGAATGGAAATATAGCGGAAGGTGCGATAACGAATATTATAATTAAGAGGGAAGGAAAATACTACACACCACCGGTTGAGAATGGAATTCTGAATGGATGTTATAGAGAATATTTACTCAATACTAGGAATGATATTGAAGTAAAATTTTTTGGATTTGATGAACTAATTTCAGCGGATGAACTGATTTTAATTAACTCAGTACGAAAAGAGATCAAGATTAGTGAGCTGCATAAAAACGGAGAAATGATTAAAAGATTTTTTAAATAATGAATTTGATTTTTAATGTAAAAACCCCTTCGAGGTCTCAAAGACCTGTTATATTAAAAGTCTAACAGCGAGGGAAATATTTAGAAAACAAAAAACAATGAGCAATTGCTACTTTTCAACTAATGGGGGGACTATTTAGAATGTTTTATGTTTTGCTCAGATAATTCTATTTTGTAGCTTTTGTTGTGTCCCCAAAATCTTTATCGGATAGTACTGAAAAAAATAAGTAAATTTATAGTTAATTTAATTTTGAGTTGATTAAAATTTTAATTTAATTTCCTACCATAAATTAATTAAATATACTGTTTATCCAATTATTAGTGTGGAGAGAGAATGAGTTATAAATCGGAATTGTTAAAAAAAAT
>QILJ01000069.1 GCA_003233295.1 Ignavibacteria bacterium
TTGTTAACCGAGCTTTACAGGCAGGTAATTATCAATATCAATTTGATGCTTCTAATCTAGCTTCGGGTGTATATTTTTACGAATTAAAAGTTGGAACACAAAATACAGTTAAGAAAATGAATTTGATGAAATAATAATATTTCGTCCCATTCCGTTTACTATCATTAAAAGAAAGAGCGATTCCGCTCTTTCTTTTTTATATTTATAAACAAGTTTTATGAAAGCAAATATTGAGCAAAGCGCAACAGCAATATTATAACTTTTCAAAAGAGGAACTAAGAGATCTTTTGAAACTTACTAAAGACGGAGACAATAACTCCTTCCAAGAGTTATCTTCATTAGTTCGCTCTATCTCCTTTTCTTATTTTAAATCGAAATATAATTATGGAAAACTTCATACAATAGATGATGCCGACGACTTGGCTAATGATGTTTTTATCGCTTTTGCCAAGCAGTATCAAGATATATTGGATATTGAGAAGTGGTTAAGACGTGTACTCTTTTTAACTTTTGTAAATTTTTATAAGAAGCAGCGGTCAAAATCGTTTTTTGAATTTGATGAAAATATTCACGAAGATAATATTTCACAAGATGTATCAATAAGTCTTGATTCAGAAAAGATCATGAACATTGTCTCTAATTTAATTTAAAAGATCCTAAAGATAAGATAATTATGATGAGATTTTGGGAAGGTATGAAGTTCAGTGAAATTGCGGAAAAACTGGATAGGAGCGAATCAGCAATAAAAAAAATGTTTTATCGATCAATAGAAGAAGTAAAAAATAAATTGGAATAAAATGTCACTTTTTTCAAATAAGACGCACTATAGTATTGAAGAAAGGAATTAAAATTATGTTAAAAGAAGAAGAAATAATTGAGTTATTGACAAAGCAGAATCTCTCTGGAGCTGAGGGGAAACAGCTTTTAGAGGAATTGCATGCTAATCCACATTTAAGAGATCTGGAAAGTATTATTCATGCTCTATCAGATCTCGCCAAAAACGAGCATGTTGATACAGATATTTTATCGGAATATGTTCTGTTTTTAAATGGAGATAGATCTGAAGAATCGAAATTAACCTTGCTTATACCTCGGATTGAAAAACACTTACAAAGTTGCTCAAAATGCCGTGAGGAGTTTGAGTTTCTAAGTTCTGAATTAAACGAAGTTGATAACTTCTTAAGTGAAAATATTGGAGTAATTGAGAAACCTGAAGCAGTCAAAACAAAAGGACCGAATATTTTCAGACTTTTTGAAAACTTCAATGCTAAATATAGTTATGCCGCGGCTGCTTCTATTATGATCATGTTTTTGTCGTTGTTCGCTATCTCGGAATTTTCAACGCCCGATTATGTTAAACTTTCGTCCCAGCATAGTTACGATGATTTTTCTTCCACTCGCGGCAGAACTTCTGAAAGTTTTATGAATGCTGTTACAGCGCTAGAAAATAAGAATTATGATTCAGCAATCAGTGAGCTACAGAAGGATATTAAAAACAACCCGGATGATTTGACAACATTTTATTCTTACTATGTTCTGGGAATAACTCACCTGACTAAAGCTCATTCTGATTTTGTGGGTTTATTTGATTCTTACGATAAGAAGGAATTATCCGCTGCGATTGATGATTTCAACAAAGTTTTGGAATTGAATAATTCCGGATTTTTTAAAAATGTAAATTCCAATACATTTTTCTTCTTAGGAAAATCATACTTATTAGAAGAGGAATTTGCTAACGCTAAAAAATATTTGACCAAAGCGCTTAATAGTGAAACCGAATACTCACAAGAAGCAAAAGAATTATTAAGTTCTATTAAATAGAATAGCTGCCATGAAATTTATTGCTAAAATATTGTTAATTCTATTTTCTCTCTGTCAATTTTTATCGGCATCTTCCGTTGATAAAAACAATGCTGCATCAAAAAGTTCATCCTTCGAAAAATATCTGTTTTATGTCCAAAATAATGAAGTTGATAAGAATGCTGTTAATTCTGAAATAATCAGAAATAATTTCGAAAAAGATCTTATCGGAGCAATTGTAAAATACAAGCAGAATAAATTTGAAGATTCTTATAATTTACTTTTTACTCATCTGAAAGAAAAATCAAAAATTCTAAAGTATTACGAATATCTTGTTAAAACCGCTGGAGTGCTTGATAAGTACAAACAGCTTCAAGATTTTGTGTCACAGAGAAAAAATGAAACAGAATATCTCTACTTATCCGGTTTGATTGATTACTACGAAACGAGTTATAGATCAGCCGAAGAAAAGTTTACAAAAGTATTACAAACTAAACCCAATTCGGTTGAAGTGTTGATCTATCTATCAAATACTCAGCGGAGACTCGGAGATTATGAAGCCGCCGCTAAAACTTTACAGACCGCTGAGAAACTGATAAACAAAACCGATCCTAAAACTGCGGAGATATTGGTTTTAAAAGGTTCTTTATACTTCCTATCAGATGAATATGAAGAAACTGAGAAAATATACAGAAAAGGATTACGTGCAGCAAAAGAGAGCAACAATAATATTGAAGTCGTAAAAGCCAATTTGAATTTGGGAATGATAAATGATCTTAACGGGAATATCGCAAAAGCTAGAGAGTTGTTTAACAGCGCATACAGCTTGGCGAAGAAGATCGATCAAAAAGAATTGGCGGCATTAGTGCTTTCGGAATGGGCGGTCTCTTTCACATACTCAAATGAACCGGTTGAGGCAAGGAAAAGATACGAAGAAAGTTATTCCATATTCCAAACGTTTAACAATCGCGAGAGAATGGCGCTTACGGCGATCAATATTGCAAGTCTCTATTTGAATATAGGTAATTATAGAGGCGCACTCGATTACTACGATTCTGCGTTGGAGAAATCGGGTGAGAATGTACGAGCTAAGATGCTCTCCCTTAGAGGACTTGGTGATGTTTATACTAATCTTGCTAACTACACTAAAGCGCTTAAGTATTACGACAATGCCAAGGAGTTATCGAAAAAGATCAAGGATATAAGCACCGAAGCAGAGATAAATATTGGAATGGGAATCCTCTTTTATAATTTAGGTAAGCCGCAAAAAGCCTTAGAGCTTATTTTGGAAAATTATGATGAAGTTAATGAAAATGAACTTCCGATCATCTATACATCAACAGGTGATTATTCCAAAGCAGAAAATTTTCTTTCTGCTTCAATCAGGCTGTCCGATAAATTTGAGGATATCTACAACTCAATTCTTTCAAACACTTATCTCGCTTATTCATACATCTTAAATAACAATGCAATGAACGGGGAAAAGATATTAAGGAAGCAGCTTAAACTCTGCAGGGAGTATGGTCTAAATCAGCTTGCTGGTATGCAGTTGCTTATGATATCCGAAACGAGTAATGGCAGCAGAAAATATAATGACTTGAAAGAAGCGGCGAAGTTTTCCTTATCCGCCGGTGATAAAAGTACTCTGGCAGAAATATATTTCAACATCGGGAAATATTACGAGAAGCAAAAGCAGTTAGGAAGTGCCGAAGAATACTTCTTAAAAGCAATATCGATAGTTGAAAATCAACTGCCGTTACTAAAAAACAGCAGTGAAATGCAGATAACCTTTTTTGCTAATTATCATCAAATGTATGTTTCACTTACCGATCTTTATTTAAGAACCGGCAATATCCAAAAAGCTTTTAGAATTTTAGATAGATCAAG
>QILJ01000180.1 GCA_003233295.1 Ignavibacteria bacterium
GTGCCAATTTTCGCCATAATTATTTTCCACATCACGTTCATCCATATATTCGTTCATTGCAGAAAGTTCCGGAGAACCTATCGGTAGTTCGAGATTATTTTCAATGGCATAAATAAAAATTTTGTTTCTAATTATGTGTTTTATCAGTGAAAGTAAAAAAGCATGACCACTACTTTCCAATCTTTTAAATAAATTAGTTCTAGCAAAACCCATAAGTCTTTTACCGGCACGAGAAAGATTTTCTATTATATTCAATTCTTGACTATTGGCATGAAGTGTTGCATCTTGAACTAAATAATTAGCAAGCCCATATCTTGGAAGATTTATCCTATCTAAAATATCAATCATATCTTGAGAGTAAAGTTTTGCATATAAATCTTTTTCCCCAAATTGATATTCAAGTTTTTTTGCAACTCTTGAAGGGAAATATGAACGAGTACCATCAGCGAACATCAAGTATTGACGCTCATTTGCAGAATCGGTTTCAGCATAATTATTTTTAATAAAACTTCTTGTTCTACGTACCATATATCTACGCATAAGATCACGCCAATCATCAGAAATATTGCTTTTCTCAAAAGCAGCAATAGTACTTGTACCAACTTGATGCCGAGCATTAAATTCGGCAGCACCGCCAATAGCTTCAATGTATCTTTCGGGAGCAATTCCAATATCCTCTTCATCATCAATAAATAGACGCAGTTGGTTGGATAAATCTAAATGAGTTTTATTATATGGTGTGGCAGTAAGAAGTATTACGCTACTGTTGTTTTCTCTGATGTATTCACGAATTGCATTATATCTTTTGCTTTTTCTATTTCTAAGGTTGTGGCTTTCATCAATGATTACAATTTGGTAGCGACGTAAATCAGGAAGAATTTTTTGCACTGTTGCACTTGAAATAACATCCGCTTTTAGTTCATAATCTTGTTTGTATTTATTCCACATCTGCACAAGATTAGCAGGACAAATAATAAGGGAGCGTGCAAAAAGGAAATCTTCTTCAAACATTTTGGCAAGGGCAGAGGCAATCATAGTTTTACCAAGACCAACAACGTCGCCAATTAGTACACCATTACGATGATGAAGATGATGAGCAGCAATTTGTACTGCTTTGGCTTGATAGTCAAAAAGTTTATTGCCAAATACTTTGGGAAGTTTATACTCGTTAATTCCCGCTCTTGCTTCACGAGAAAGATGGTAAGCCATTTTTAGATAAATGTGATATGGCGAAAAGAGTTTTTCTGATGCCCAACTTGTTTCAATAATATTATCAATCTCATCAGAAATATCCACACAAAGTCTGTCATTCCATCTATCTTCAAACCATTTACTAAGTTTTATCGAAGCATCTTGGTCAAGTACATCAATATTCAGTTCACCTTGTTTCATTAAACCAGCCAATGTAAGATTACTGCTGCCTAAATAACCAATTAGGGGATTGATAGGATCATTTCTGTATAAAAGATAAAGTTTAGCATGTAGTGGGTGTTTTAGAAAAAGTTTAATTACTACTTTTTTATTTTTTATTTGACGGACAAGTTTTTTAAGTGCAATTTCATCAGCATTGTTCGGAATACCATAAGTTAACTGCTGCTTGAATTTTTTAGCTAACTCTTTCCTCATTCGATTGGCTGTTGCGTTGTCTATTTCAGTAACATCTAAATTTGAATAATGAAGTTTTAGAAATTCTTCAGGCGACTGCTGCATACCTACAAGAAGCCGGCAATTATTTCCTTTACCACCTTCAAATCTTTCCACTTCATCTGCAAGCTGTTTCCAGCCTCTTAAATTAAAATACCCAACACAAAAATCTGCACGGTGGGCAAGGTCTATTGTGGTTTTTAATGCAGTTGACAGTTGTGATGTTAAGTTATCAAATATTTTTGGCATAAATTTTCCGATAGTATAAAAAGTACAGTATTAAAATAAGGTAATTCAAAATAACAAATTCTAGGAATATGTAGCATAACGGTAAGTATATGAAAAGTAAGCGATTGCGAAGTGCAAAACTTTTAACTTGCAAGAAAGTTAAAACGTGCTACAAACCCTGATAATACTACTGTCTCGCTTATTTTTTATATACATTGTTGTGTTTAGTTCTTGTTCAAGATTCTTCAAATACATATTTTCTCGAAAACTCATGTAGCTTCTTGCTATATTCATCAATCTCATTCTGCTTATCCACCACAACGGACAAAACACCAGTTTTACCACATTCTAACAATTCCTCATGTAGAATTCTATAATTCAAAAGAATGTTTAATAGTTCTTCATGAGTCTTTTTCTTTTGAATTGGTACAACAACACTTTTAAGTTTTTCCTCCTTGTCATGTATATGGCTAATCAGTCCTTGAAGATTTGCAACTGATTTAACAAGCTTCAATTGCTGATTATTTTCATTAAGCACCTCTGTATCTGAATATGGTAAGTCTGATTTTGGTAGCATTATTTCTTTTAGTTGGATTTTCCAATTATCAATTAAATAAGCAGGTATTATATCAGGGTACTTTTCAGTTACGCCAAGAAGCATAAACTCATATATTGTTT
>QILJ01000548.1 GCA_003233295.1 Ignavibacteria bacterium
ATACAGGATAATGAGTACAGCCTAACACCAGTGTATCAATTTCCTTTTTGATCAATTCCTCTAGATATTCTTCTGCTATTAGCTCGGTTGCCTTACGATCTATCCATCCTTCTTCTGCAAGGGGAACAAAGAGCGGACATGCCTTTTCGAAAATTTCAACATCACCGTTCAACTGTTTTATCTTTTTAGAATATGCTTGATTGTTAATTGTTGAGTGAGTTCCTATAACGCCTATCTTACCATTCTTAGTTTTACTCAATGCATATTTAGCCCCCGGCTCAATCATCCCAATTATTGGAATATCAAACTGCTCGCGTAAATTATCAAGTGCAACAGACGAGGCTGTGTTGCATGCAACGATTATCAGCTTTACATTTTTTTTGTATAAAAATTTTGCATCTTGATTCGCATACTCAATTACTGTTGAGTTTGATTTGGAACCATACGGAACACGCGCAGTATCTCCGAAATAAATTATTTTTTCATTCGGCAGCATCGACAGAATTTTTTTTACTACTGTTAGTCCGCCGATTCCGGAGTCAAATATTCCTATCGGGGCAGTTTTATTAAAGAATTGCAACGCTTTGGTTTCTCCTATAATAGTTCTTCAATTGCATTGGTCAGTTCTAATGTAATTAATTCATAATCTGATTCAATGATCTTGTTCCCGTTTCTATCCAACACATAAAAGGCATCCACAACATCATCAGACTGTGTAGCGATCTTTGCAAAATAAATTACTAATCCAAGCTCATACATCTTGCTTGTTATCTGATACAGCAGCCCCAATCTATCGGGGGAATAAATATCAATTATACTGTATTTATCATATGATTCAAAGTTGATCTTTATTTTGCTTTTTCTTTTGAAGAATTTATTTTCAATTCTCCACCATTTGGATTTAACTTTTTCAAATTCGTGTTTCAATTCAAGCTCGTGCCTGATAGCTGCAGTAATGCTTCCTTTTATTTTATCGTATTTGGCTTCATCAACATTTTTGTCTGAACGGAATAAAGTTACATTAAAATTATCAATCACGATACCGTCTTTACGTGTGAATATTTTTGCGTCATGAATATTAAGATCATTAATGGCAAACACACCGCATAAGCGTGAAAGAAGTGATTCGGTATCTTCTGTGATAACGGTTATATTCGTAAACTCATTGTCTTTTTTAAAGAAAACCGATACATCAGAAGTACTCTCAATTTCCCTCACATGTTCGTTGATCTCTTCCTTTGAGTATAAATTCAGGTAACCAACATCATCTATTGATTCAATATGTGATTGCACTGCTTGATTGTTTGCGATCTTCGGATCGGTGATTGTCGCTAAAGTATCTTCGTAAAGAAGTTCTTCTCCGGAAAGCTTTTCATCCAGCATTGATCCGGTCTTGCGGTATAATTCCTCAAGAAGTTCGCCTTTCCAATTTGTCCAAACAACTGGGCTTACGGCTGAAAGATCTGCATAAGTTAAGAGGTACAAAAGGTCTAAAGCCTTTCTAGAAGGAAACAGTGATGTAAAATTATCAAGTGTTTCAGCATCGTTAAGATTTCTTCTGAAAGCGACCTGCTCCATCATTAAGTGATTCTTAACCAGAAATTGAACCATTTCGGTCGCTTCGTATCCATAGCCTAAATGACTCATTATCGTTTCAGATATTTCCACACCGATAATTTCGTGCCCGGAAATACTCTTCGGTTTTGCAATATCATGCAGAAGCGTTGCCATGAACAAAACATCTTTATATTTTAGCGAATCATAAAGATTGCCCAAAGTTGAATCTTGCCCAGATAGTTTTTCTAAATTTTTAATCGCTATAAGCGTGTGCTCATCAGCAGTGTAACAGTGATATACTCCCGGCTGGAAAAACCCTACCAATTCTCTGAACTCAGGAAGAAACGCACCCAGCACACCTAATCCATTCATTACACTGAGAGTTTCTCCCACGTTGTGCGGCAGCCTCATGATCTCTCTGAAAAACACAGAAGATGATATTTCATACTCCTCGAACTCCTCAACGTCAAGTGCGCTTTCAATTATCATTGCACGCAACTTCTGATGAAACCTAGCGCCATGGAGTCCTCTATAATAAAAGACTCTCATCATCTCGGAAACTGTGTACCGCTTTTCCTTCTTCGCAAATAGGATATTGTCCTTTATCGAAAAATCATCATCAAGATCGATAGACAAAAATTCTGATACAGGTTTGGTTATTTCTTCTTCATATTTTTTGACCAAAGTTCTTGAGAAACGATAAACAATATTCGTGGCGGTAAAATAGTTCAGCATATATTGTTTCCAATTATGCTCATTGTATCCTAATAAAAGAGCGATTTTTTCTTGATCAGTAAATTCGAATCGATCTTGTTTTCTTCTGTTTTGAAGATGAAGCAAATTTCTTGCTCTAAGTAATTCCGAATAACTTGTTAGGAGCCTATTTACTGCTCTATTGTCTATTACTTTTTCCTTTTTTAAAATATCAAGGAACATTTCTGTCTGCGTGATCTCTTTCTGTGTAGATAAGATCGTATTATTTTTGATCA
>QILJ01000165.1 GCA_003233295.1 Ignavibacteria bacterium
GAAGTGCCGCTGGTGTTATACAATCAAGGTATGGATAGAATCGTTTTAAAGAAACTGAAACTTCCCGATATTAATATTAACCTGGAAAAATGGGAAACATTTGTTCAGTCATTAAAGCAGCCGGAACGTGAAGTTAATATTGCTGTATGCGGGAAATATACTGATCTAATTGATGCATACAAGAGTATTGACGAAGCCTTCATTCATTCTGGGGCTGAGAATAATGTTAAGGTTAATGTAAAATTCCTCAGCACGGAAGGGATAAACAGAAACAATGTTGCTGATGTGTTAAAAGGTTATGACGGTGTCCTCGTGCCGGGCGGATTCGGGGAAAGAGGGATTGAAGGCAAGATCGAAGCCATCCGGTATGTTAGGGAAAATAAAATTCCGTTTTTAGGAATTTGTCTCGGTTTGCAGACGGCAGTGATAGAATTTTCACGTAATGTCTGCGGACTTAAAAACGCAAATAGCGCTGAATTTTCTAAGACAAAAACAGACGTCATCCATTTGATGCCGGAGCAGTTAAAGGTTAAACTGAAAGGCGGCTCAATGAGATTAGGCGCTTATCCGTGCCACCTTGAGAAAGGAACCAAAGCCTACAAAGCATACAAACGAGCAAAAATATCCGAGCGTCATCGTCATCGTTTTGAAGTGAATAACAAATTCCTTTCTCAGTTGAAGAAAGGCGGGCTTGTCATCAGCGGGCTTTCTCCTGATAAGGAATTGGTAGAAATGATAGAGTTAGAAGATCATCCTTGGTTCGTGGCTGTCCAGTTTCATCCTGAACTGAAATCCCGTGCAACAAAGGCTCATCCTTTATTTAGGGAGTTTGTCAAAGCTGCCGTTGAGCACACTAAGGACAACAAACTTTAGGGATGAAAGTATATTTATATTCTGCACTATTTCTTTTCATTAATTCTATAATGTCTGGAAATACTCAGCTTGATTCACTACTTGAATTAGGGCGAGAGTATTCTTATCAATTTGAATTCCAGGAAGCTGAAGATCTGTATCAGAATGTAATGGAAGAATTTCCCAACTCTCCTTATGCCTCGCACTATCTCAGTCAGAATTATTTATGGTTCTACTTGGGTTCTAAAGATTCAACTTATAAATTCTTGTATGAAAAATATGGTAAGATAGCTTTTAACAAAGCGGAAAAACTGTATGATAAAGATGAAGATGACCCGGAACTCAATAACTTGATTGGGCATATCTATTTGTTGAAATCAATGTTATATGCGACTGAGGGAAATTCGATGGATGCTTTCTGGGCGATAAAATCTTCGGTAAGTTATTTTGAAGATGCGGTAGTACTAGATCAAAATTATTACGACTCTTACTTGGGATTGGGAACTATCAAATATGCTTTGAGTTTTGTGCCTGGGTTTCTCGGGTGGGCAATTTCAATTGCGGGATTATCCGGTGATAAGGAAAAGGGATTACGATTCATCAAAATTGCTTATGATAAAGGAAGTTCGTCTAAAACAGAAGCGGCTTATCATCTATCAAAGATCTATACCGAATACAATGCCGAGTATGACAGTGCAAATATCTATCTAAATTATCTTATAAAAAAATATCCGAATAATATTTTATTCCTTTATCAATATGCAATACTTCTGATTGATACTCGTGAGTTGGGAAAAGCTGATAAAGTACTGACAGAAATAATTAATTTGAATAACCTAAAATTCAGTCAGACAACTTCGTTCTCAATTTTTCTAAAAGCGGAAATTACATTCAAGCAGAATGACTTTGATAAGGCAATAAGTATTTATGATAAATTTCTTCGCACTACCAAATCAATTGACTACACCGGGTTGGCTTATCTGAAAATCGGGTTAAGCAATGTAATGCTGGGCGATAATCTGATAGCGAAGAAATACTTCATCCTTGCCCGCAATGGAAATTTGGATATTCCCGAGGATCAGAAAGCGAAAAATGACAGTTATCTTTTTTACGATAAAATATTTACTGAGAATGATAGAAACATAATCTTGGCAGAAAATTATTTTTCGAGCGGGAAATATAAAAAATCGCTGAACACAATTGGACAAATTGACATCTCCAAACTGGATTATAATAGTTTTATAAAACTCAAAATTCTGGAAGCAGAATCGTTTCTCTCTTTGGACAAAATCAAGTATGCTGAATCGGCAATAGAAAATTTACAAGATGATATGCGGTTAAGTTCTTCAAGTTATAGAGCAGAATATTTTCTGGTTTTAGCAGAAATCAGGTATGCAGAAAACGATTATAAGTCGTCTCAAAAATATTTAGACTTGTCGTTCGATTATGTCGATGAATCCAATAATAAGCTCATTAGACACCTGGTAAATCTAAAATCGAAGCTTAGAAGGAAAATTCGTTAAAAAACTCATGTAATATTTACCTTATAGCACTTATTAAATTGAATTTATTACCTCATTTGATTATCTTTTTACGATAAAATAAAAATTATTAAATGTATTATCCGGGAGAGGCTCAAATCTAAGAGCAATTCTGAATACGATTTCCAATAACATTTCGGTAGCCGGAATAGTAAGTGATAAGATAGATTGCCCTGCATTTGCAATTGCTGATCAGTACAATATTCCAAAATTTTCTGTTGCTGAAAAATCAAAATCCGGATATCTGGATTATGAAGAATTATTGAAGATTTTTTCAGAGTTTAAAATCGACCTGATCGTGCTGGCGGGGTTCTTAAAGAAAATCCCGGATAAAGTTATTGATGAGTACGAAGGTAGAATAATAAACATTCATCCGGCACTTCTTCCATCTTTCGGTGGTAAGGGGATGTATGGAAAAAATGTTCATAGAGCTGTCTTCAATCGATCGTGCCAAGTAAGCGGTGTAACTGTTCATTTTGTTGATAAGATTTATGATAATGGCAAGATTATTGCTCAGAAAACTGTGGATATCAGCAACGTTCAGTCACCAGAAGAAATTGCCGAAAGAGTATTGAAAATTGAGCATAAGATTTTACCGGAAGTGATAGAAAAATTTGCTGAGAACAAAGTTATAGTTAAAGGTAATAGAGTAATCATACAAAACTAGCCAAGAGATAAGATTGAAAAAAATTGCATTGTTAAGTGTTTCCGATAAAACCGGAATTGTAGAATTTGCAAAAAAGCTGAATGAATTAAATTATGAAATTTTAGCTACTGGAAATACAGCCAGAGTAATTGAAGAAGCCGGTATTGCTTGTGTAGGAGTTGAGGATTTCGCTTCTTTCCCAGAGATATTTTCCGGTAGAGTTAAAACTCTTCAGCCAAAAATCTTCGGTGGAATTTTAATGCGCAGAGATAATCCTTCCGACCAGGAGGAAGCGGAACAAAATTCTGTAAACCCGATTGATATTGTTTGCGTAAATCTTTATCCGTTTCCACAAGTTGTTAATAGGGAAGATATCGGTCTTGATGAGAAGATTGAGAATATTGATATCGGCGGTCCTAGTTTGATAAGAGCTGCGGCAAAAAATTTCAAGTATGTTTCTGTACTTACTGATCCGGCACAGTATGATTCATTTATTGAGGAATTATCATCCGGTGAAGTTAGCCAAACGACCAGAGAAGAATTAGCTTCGGCAGCTTTTGCACACACATCTTTTTACGATACTGTTATTGCCGATTTTTTTGAATCACATTTCCAAACAGAAAAAACTGCAATACGATATAACTATCCCATCAAGAAAAAATTACGTTACGGCGAAAATCCTCATCAAGAAGCTTTTATTGCCGGAGATTTTTACGATTACTTTGAAGTACTTCATGGGAAAGAATTATCGTACAACAATATAGTTGATCTTATGGCAGCTGTGGATTTGGTAAATGAATTAGATCCGATTTCTTGCGCGATAATCAAACATACAAATGCGGCGGGTGCGGCTACTGGTGCTAATGTTTTGGATTCTTATGTAAAAGCTTTATCCGGTGATCCTGTTTCTTCGTTCGGTGGAATCGTTTCGTTTAACACAACCGTGGATAAAGAGACTGCTGAAAAATTGAACGAAATATTTTTGGAAATTATTGTAGCGCCGGATTTTGATCCCGACGCTCTTGAAATATTGAAGAAGAAAAAGAACCGGAGATTACTTAGAGTAATTAAAAAAGATGAAAGTACAAAGTATACGGTTAAAAATATTCCGGGGGGATTACTGGCTCAATCTATTGACGATTCTTCGGTTGATAAACTTGAATTGAAAACCGTAACGGATAAACAGCCTACGGATGAAGAAATTGAAGACTTGAAGTTTGCATGGATAATTTGTAAACATACAAAATCGAATACAATTGTTTACGTGAAAGATAAAAAAGTTTTGGGAGTCGGTGCGGGACAAATGTCCAGAATTGATTCTGCAAAGATTGCTGCTATGAAAGCAGCGGAACACGGACATAATTTGGAAGGCGCTGTTGCTGCCTCTGATGCATTTTTCCCTTTCTCAGACGGATTGTTGGAAATAGTGAACAATGGAATTAAATCTGTTATTCAGCCCGGCGGCTCGGTTAGAGATTCGGAAGTTATTGATGCAGCAAATGAAAATAATATATCTATGGTATTTACGGGTATTAGGAATTTTAAACATTAAGGAAACTTATGGGATTTTTTGACTTTTTTTCAACTGACATTGCAATGGATCTTGGCACTGCGAATACACTTATCGTAGTTAAGGGAAAGGGGATAGTTCTGAATGAACCTTCGATTGTTGCATTTGATAATAATACAAAAAAAATTATTGCAATTGGTAACCAAGCAAAAATGATGCAGGGACGCGAGCACAGAGGGATCAGAGTTTCCAGACCGATGCGCGACGGAGTTATCGCCGATTTTGAAATTGCAGAAGGAATGATCAGAGCATTCATAAAAAAGGTCAGCACCGGAACATTTTCGAGTAGAAGGGTAGTTGT
>QILJ01000204.1 GCA_003233295.1 Ignavibacteria bacterium
CCTTGCGGTCCGCCAAATCCTCTGAATGCAGTATTAGGCGGAAGATTTGTCTTACAGGAAATCCCGGTAGCTTTTACGTTCGGTATAGCGTAACAATTTGCTGCGTGGAATAAAGTCCTTTCCAGAATTGCGGTGGAAAGGTCGGCAAATGCCCCGGCATTTTGATAGAATGTTACTTCGTATGCTAAGAACTTTCCATCTTTTGAAAGACCAATTTTGTAATCAGACGAATATGGATGACGCTTGCCTGTTATTTTCAGATCATCCATTCTGGATAAGACCAGTTTAACCGGTCGGTTAAGCTTATACGCTGCAAGCGCTGATAACACAGCCCAAATTGTCGCTTGATCCTCCTTTCCGCCAAATCCCCCTCCTAGTCTTAGAACATCCACCTCAATTCTGTGCATCGGAATATTCAGAACATTGCCAATTGTTCGCTGTACTACAGTCGGGCTTTGTGTTGACGAGTATATCTTTAATCCGCTATCCGTTGGCACTGCATAAGATGCTTGTGTTTCAAGATAAAGATGTTCCTGACCGCCGGATTCAACTTCTCCTTCCACAATTATATCACAATCGCTCCAGGCAGAATCAACATCCCCGCCAGAGAATATCTGAGGCGGTCTTATCAATAACCCTTTTTCATATGCTGCTCTCGGATCAGTAACTACAGGAAGATCTTCGTACTTTACATTAATCTTTTTCGATGCTTTCTTTGCATTCTCTTTTGTATCAGCAACAACTAGAGCAATCGGTTCACCTATAAATTCAACTTCATGTTCCGCGAAAAGTGTTTCATCCTTGATGATCCCGCCGATCTGATTTTCCCCGGGGATATCATTCGCAGTCAGTATATCAACAACTCCCTCAGATTTTAAAGCGCTTGCATAATCTATATTCAATATTTCTGCATGAGCTTTTTCAGAATAGAACAGATATGCTTCCAATGTCCCATCCAATGTTGGGAAATCGTCAACAAACTTTGATATTCCGGTTACATGATTTTCTATATCTCGTTTCATATATTTATACTGTTTTTCAAACCCTCGAGGTCTTCAAGTCCTCGGAGGTTTTATAAATTAAATTATATCACAAATCTTCCATCGATATCTTATCAGGAAACAATTTAATAAAATGACTCTTAAACATCTGCTTTGCTAAAAGCCGTTTATATCCTGCACTTCCTCTCACATCGCTGATCGGAGAGATCTCTTCGTCAATTATTTTTAAAGCACCCTTAATTGTTTCAGTATCCAGATTTTTTCCTTCCAGATACGCAGAAGTTTCTTTCAGAAACAGCGGGATAGGGGCAACACCGCCAATTGATAATCCGCAAGATACTATCTTCTTTTCTTCTAAGCTTATCATGAAAGCTGAATTGACAGAAGCAATATCAAGATGAATTCGTTTGGATACCTTTTCAAAATTAAATGACGTTTTTCCCTCGGGGATATGAATTTCGATTTTTTCAATTATCTCGATTTCAGACTTTGCAAGCGTTTTATATCCAAGAAAAAATTCTCTTAACGGAATTATTCTATTTCCATTTAGATGAAGCGCTGTATTTAACGTAAGAAGAATAATTGTTATATCAGCAATGGGGGATGCGTTTACAATATTGCCAGCAATAGTTGCGCTATTTCGTATCGGTAGAGAGGCAATTAGCTTGTTCGCTTCTTTAATCTTCGGAATTATCTGCCGGATGATCTCTGAATTTCCAAATTCCTCAAATGTTGTACTTCCTCCAATAAATACTTCATTTCCCTCTTTCCAAATTTTATTTAATGAATCATCAGATACGAAAACCGGATCATTATCTTTTAGATCATCTTCTCTCTGGACATAAAGATCAGTACCACCGCCAATGATAAGAGTTTTATCGCTTTCTTTAAGTTCAACTATTTCAAGGTTCTTTAGTCGATCCTTAATTGTGCTGAAATATTCCGGGATATATTTTTTACTTATTAATTCCGGCATTACGTTATCAGAATTATTGTAGAGTTTCATCTCTTCAACAATATCATTCAATGCTCTTTTTATCGAAACATATCCGGTACATCTGCATACGTTCCCTGCTACAGCATTAATTGCAGAATCAATATTCGGTTTATCATTCTCTAATAAATATCCGGTTGTTGAAATGATAAATCCAGGCGTACAGAATCCGCACTGACTTGCATTTTCTTCCGTGTAAGTATGCTGTATCGGTGTGAGTTCGTCAGAATTTATTCCTTCAATTGTTACAATGTGCTTGCCGTTCACTTTTCCAATCGGATAAAGACAAGAGTTGATTGATTTATAATGCAGTTCATCGTTTATAATTTCACCTATCAGAACAGTGCACGCACCGCAGTCTCCTTCGCGGCAGCCTTCTTTTGTACCGGTCAATTTAGCTTCTTTGCGGATGAAGTCTAAAAGAGTTTTTCCAGTCGCTGATTCAATATTTAACTCTCCATCGTTCAGTATGAAGTTGATCTTTTGAGCCATATCCTATTCAGAAAATTTATATTTAAATTATTTATAATTTAGTTCAACTACAAA
>QILJ01000144.1 GCA_003233295.1 Ignavibacteria bacterium
GCTCTTCTCTTTCCGGATTTATTCCGCATCTCCAGTCTTTTATCCATTTATTATTTGGTTTCACGATTCCATCACACGGACAAATTGCCTTTAGCGGATGCTGTTCGCAATCCGCTGGAAGGTATTGTTATTCAGGGATTTCAAAAATTCGTTTGTTTTATATTTTATCACAATCAGTCCGGTCTGTTTTTAGCCTTAAATCTATCATTTTGATTGAACAAGGTTAAGTCCTTGTAACCTGCCTTTATCCTTGCACTATGTGGAATGTCTTCAGGGATAAAATATGCATCGCCCTTCCTGTAGGTTTGCCTTTCCCCATCTATCGTCAATACTATCTCCCCGTCCAGAACAACTCCCCACTGTGCTTCATGTGAATGCCCGGGTATTTCAATATCTTTTTCAAAGCTCATGAAGATAACCTGGTGATTAATGCATTGAAGAAGATATGAAGTCAATCCTTCTGCAGAAATGTCAGCCTGTGGAAGGCTTGTAATGATATCGGGAAAGAAGTCTTTGTTTTGCATTTATGACACCCGGACTGTTTTTTTATTTAAATCAGTCTTTTGACTTTATGATTATTTTATCACGATTCAAGGGCTGGCCTGTTACCTTTGCTGACCATCCACGTTCAACCTTACATACACTTTTTTCATCATCAACTCTTTCACCAAATTCCCAAATGATTGGTTTTCCAATATCTTCTCAAATATCTCCTGATTTTGATCCATCCGTTCAATCAACTTATCAATAAACATCTCTTCAAAGGCATATTTAAATGTATCTAATTTATTGACTCTTGCCTGAGTCTGTAGTGTTTCATCCTCCATCAATTCAGCTTCTATCTGTTCAAAAAACAGCCTGTCTGCTTCCTCAAATTCCGTACCAAAACGCTCGTTTAACACATCAATGATTTCAGATAAAGCCGCCTTCTCTTCTTTCGCCCGTTTAATACCTGCTTCTGATAAGCCGTCTAACTCTCCATTTTCACCTGTGACTAAATCAATTGAGCCTTCCTTGATTTTTTGCAGGCGGTAATACTCCATTGCCACTTCATCGACGAGCTTCATGCTTTCCGACAAATCACGCTTGGGTAATTTGGTTTGAAGCAACTTGGCGTAAGCATAAAACTTTTCAAACTCCGCTTCTCTAAAGGGCATGATCTGGGCAAGAAAAGAATACAAATTTGTCCAGGTGCGTAAACTCTTTTTAAACTCCTCCTTTTCTTCCTCTGTTTCAATTGCCTTATAACGGTCAACCGCTGGATCAATATAAGCGTAAAGTTTTGATTGTGCCTTAACCGTCATTTGCGTGGTTGGATTGAAATAGAACTTTGCAAACGCATCTATTTCTGATGTTAAATAAATCTGCCACTCGTCCAGCTTGCCTTTCAGGTCATACAGATGATTTGGTTCGGGTTCTTCACTAACCGAAGTGATTTCATAGTACGGCTGAAATGATTCTAATATCGTTTCCCGATCATTCACAAAGTCCAGTATAAAAGTATCCTCTTTGCCTGTGGTGGTACGATTCAAACGGGAAAGTGTCTGCACTGCTTTAACCCCTGATAGTGGTTTATCCACATACAGAGTATGCAATAAAGGTTGATCAAAACCTGTTTGGTATTTATCCGCAACAATCAGTATTTTATACTCCTCCTGATTAAAAACCTTGGGTAATTCCTTTTCGCCGAATCCCGTCAACTGTGGTTCTGTTACACCATCAGGGAAATTATCATCAATCACTCTGCCAGAGAAAGCAACCAGGATTTTAATATCCTGCTCGTAACCGTTCTCTTTTATGTAACGTTTGAACTCTTCAAAATAGCGCTTGGCATGAAGCCTGGAGCCTGTTACCAGCATTGCCTTGGCTCTGCCACCAATCTTGGTGGCGACCACCTGGCGAAAATGCTCAATGATAATTTCTGTTTTTTGTGCCAGATTATGAGGGTGCAGGGAAACAAAACGCCCAATCGCCTTAGTCGCCTTCTTTTTATTGATCGTGGGATCATCTTCAATCGCTTTGGAGAGTTTAAAATAAAGAGAATAAGTGGTGTAGTTTTGCAATACATCCAGAATAAAGCCTTCCTCAATAGCTTGACGCATGGAGTAGAGATGAAAGGGCTGTGGTTTTCCATCACGGTCTTTATAGCCAAATACCGCCAGTGTTTTATATTTTGGCGTGGAAGTAAAGGCAAAAAAAGATGAATTACTTAACTGGCCCCGGGCGATGGCAGAGCGTTCTATGTAATGGTTGATTAATTCTTGAGACTCAATCACTTCTCCATCATCGTCACCATAAGTGGGATATGGTTCCTTTACCTCTGGAGAATCAGTTGCATTGTCGGGAGGATCAATTGATGACAGCACCTCCTTCATCTTCTTGCTGGCTTCACCACCTTGAGAACTATGGGCTTCATCAATAATAACCGCATATTTTCTGTCAGGTAAATTTTTGGTAATGTCCCCACATTATTGACACACAACTTTGTAACCCAAAAGCTCATTAATCGTCCAAGGGTGGTTAGTTATCCCT
>QILJ01000487.1 GCA_003233295.1 Ignavibacteria bacterium
AAGCAGCCTAAAAGTAAGAACTAACCCACTTATAACAAAAAAAAACAAAAGTAAAATCTTTAGTCAATAGCTACATCTATTTTTAAGAACTAAAGAGATTTTATGAAGACTTTTCAGAAGTAAACAGGGCAAAGACACTATATCTAACTGACTGGGTCGGTTCTATTTGCGAAATTTATCAAACAACAACTTTACGACCCGACACTATGTAACATTAAAAATTTATGGTACTCGTGGTGAAGAAGTTGTAGAACTTGTTAGTGGAAATAAAGCCCCGGGTAAGTATACTCCTAGCTTTAATGCAAACGAACTTTCAAGCGGTGTTTATTACTATAGATTAACTGCCGGTTCTTTTGTAGAAACCAAGAAAATGCTGTTAGTACGGTAATATTTAATCCGCCAGAGGCGGACAAGGGTATAATTCCCAGCCCCTTGGGGTGAAAAAATATTCCGATTGATACCCTATCTGCTCGTTGCGGGATAGTTCATTCCAAAATATTTAGTCTGAATTTGTAAAGCGAAAGTCCTCTTTCGCTTAATTTAATTTAGAACATCCACGAAATAGCAGCAAATCCAATCAGGAGATTGGCTCAACATTTAATGGATAATACCAAATTATATTCATTTATGTTTTGAACAACATCTTTATTACTGTTGTATGAACGAGTTAAATAACATTATCGTTATTTAAAAATAAAGAGGAAATAATAAGAACACTATTTCCTCTTCAATTTATTTCAATATGATCAAATTCCTATAATGTATTAATTAACATTTTCATAGTCATCTAAACTGTTAACCGAATATTGATAACTCATAGGAACTATTTCGTTATATTCTCCCACCGTTGCATTGGATAAGCATGCTTCAATTATTTTCTTACCAGTATTCAGCAAATCTTCTTTTAGATATTTTCCCAATTCTTTGTGAAAGAAGTTTTGTAAAATTTTAGCACCTTCATCATAACCTTCGGTACCAACTTCATCTTGTTTATACACTTTAAGGAAACGGGTCGGAATTTTAGATGATTCCAATGTTAAGTGATTTAATTCATATCCTAAAAGGGGACAACGTGCCGGTTGATATTGGTCTTCTTTCAATCTGGCTATTCCTCTTCTGGTAAGATATTCTCTCATCAATAATTGTGGTTTAAAACCAACACTCCAAACGCCAATATTCTGGTTTGGAACTAAAGTAAAAGTTGTTCGCGGTGTATTGATAATCTGTTCGAGAAACATATTTGCATGAACGATTCTTTTGCCCGTAGCAAATGGCCAATAAGAACCAACTCCTTCACTTTCCATTGCATTTCCAGTGCTAACAATACTAGGATTATTATGTCCACGCGGAGCTACCAACCTCCATAACCAAGCAAGTGCTGGTGGAAGAATGTGAAACAAACCGATAATGCCGTATGTTGGTGTTTCTCTTGAACAAATTGGAGTTCTAATACCGAAACTTCTTACATCAACAGAAATAGGTTTACTTACAATATTCTTAACTATATTCCTCGGAACAATAACCCTAGGATTGGGACATGCTTTACCAGGTTCATCTTCAATGTGTTCCCAAATAAGTGCTGTAGATTTAGGTTGTGTGTCAATATTGATAAATAGTAAAGGTACTTCTGGTTTAATAGTAGTTTTTTCAAGAAATGGATCCGAGCCATATTCTGTTACGCTATCAACTCTAATGAACCAAGCATTTTCGCCATCAATAACTTTAAGTTTCAAATTATTGGTCTGAAATGAGGGATGACATATCGCCATATCGTCAGCTACGGGATTAAAATGACAAAACCTTGGAATCGAAATAAATCTTTCTTCCCTGTTAATGGTATTTTGACCTAATAAAACTCGACCGTCTAATTCTCTTACAATATGTTGGTGAAGTTCACTTTTACCACCTCCACTAGCCCCTTCGTGCATAAATGTAGTGATGTTATCATAAGGACTAATTGATTGAACTACAGAACAGTGAGCAGTTAGCCATCCTTCTTTTTCACCTTGTGTTAATAGAACTCCGTAAAGTCCTTTTTTAGCACTTGGTCCCGGATAAAGATTATATGAATATAACTCATGAACTTTTTCCGTTCTATTATGAACTACTACTTGCTTGCCATTAAAATGTGTGTGTCTGAAAGTAGGAGCTACAAATATTACTGATTTGATTTCTGTCTCTTCCGGTATTTTTTCTATATCAATAATTTCTTGTAACATGGAAAGCCCCATGGCAAAGAATGCGGCATTTGAGGGAGCAATTGCAATACCATATGAACCAACACCTTCACGACCGGCAAAATAAAAGAATAAAGCCAAGTCTTCTTCTTTTAGCCAATCAAATGTTTCTTTTTGTAAAGATGAAAAATCATAACCATATTTATCTTTGAATAATGCTTTATCAGTTGGTTCATCATCCGCTATAGCCATAGTGTTTGGATCTCTTCGCCTCATATATGGTTCGGTATAATTAGCGGATATTCCATTTTTTACTCTGTGTACAATTACTTCCGTAAATTCACCTTTCCCTG
>QILJ01000332.1 GCA_003233295.1 Ignavibacteria bacterium
AAGGAATGCTTAAAGATTAGTCTATTTATTAAGATGCCACATAACGTAATAAAGGATTCATCTCTGTATTTACTGTAGCACTAGACGGGTATTTATAATCTGGTATAACCTTCCTAACAACCTCTATTTAGGAAAGATTTTGTTTTACTAGGGAATATATATTAATGTAACTACAGCCCTGTCAAAGAATAGGGCAAACAAGTACACTGTAAATGATAAGAACTCGAGTATGAATAGTCAGCGCTCAGTAATAGCATGTCTGCCGATGCATTCTTGAGAGGGTATAGTTTGAAATTAATCTTTTGTGCAATTGCCGCATCTGTTCTTAATCTTACTCCTAATCTTAATCTAACATCAAAAACAGAGTATGAGTAAGGACTCAGTTTACTTGCCTTTTTGTTTGGCAGCATTAAGAATTTATAATTTACCTAGTTTTTGTTACATTATTAGTATGATTTGATTATTATACTGCTACCACCGTTCTCACCAAGAAAAACGGCTGGCATATAATAAAGTACTTATAATTTGCATTTAATATTTAAGCATGCTAAATATTTTATTTATAGGAGTAAATTATGGAAAGACCTATCTATTGTTTTATCGATGATTCTTCATTTGAAATCGGGCTATTTCATGAAATATTTCAACCTTCATTTCCGGAAATAGAATTTTTATGCACATCCACTTTTGATGAATGCAAAAAATTGCTTGATGCAAGAAATCTTTACCCATCTCTTTTTATACTTGATCTGTACGGAAGAAGCAGTAAAAGAGTATCATCTACTATTCCTTCTAAAACAGAAATACAGACAAAAGTTAACTCGTTTAACACGTTAGAAGATGTATACCATAATCTTGATTATAATGATCCGAATATTACAAACGAATATTTAAAGCGGTTGTTCTCAATATTGGATTCGTGGAGGAACCTTTTCGCGGATGTTTGTTATAGTCTGGATCAAGGTAGAGAATACGGCATATCTAATCTGCAGTCGGCAAGGGAATATTATCCTTTATCAGCGGCTGTTGTATATACTAGGAAAGCAATGTTGACTGATGCTGCTGAAATATTTAACCAAGATTGTGATGGAATATTTATTAAACCTATGGGTAGCAATGATGATGAAATAAAAAATGAGACAAAAGCGCAATTGAATACTTTGATAACAAGTTGGAATGAAATTGTAAGAAATAAATATGTAAAAGTTTTTGAAAATATTTCTAAGGAAGTAATTATTAATGCCGGAAGCTCTGGTTTAAACCCAAGTATTAGTTCTCTGGTTAATTTATTAAAGACTGTGAGTGTTGAAGAAGGAAAAGAAATCAATTTTAAAACCAGGTTGAAAGATATTCTGGAAACATTGCCGTCGGTTATTCCCGGAGTATCTAATACATCCGAATTTTTAACCGGATTAAAACTGTGGAGTCTTTATTATTACAAAAATTAATTATAGAAAATAGGAACGCTGATTATTATGATTATTAAGATAAATTATGATCTTAAAAAATCATAGTTATCATAATGATCTGTGTTCCAATAAAAACATATGAATATAGCACTAGCTTCGGAGTTAGCTGGATAATCATATAAAAATATAAGACTATTTATCTAAATAAGTTTCGTCGCAGGCAAAAATTCATTAAATTTATATTCTATATAAGTTACTAATCCGATAATTACTTTAAAGAGTTATATATGAAAATCAAATACTTGTTACCATTGATAATGACCGTTATCCTTTTTAGCTGCAATAAGACTGTAAAGGTTCTGCAGGTTCCGGGAAAAGATGAGATGTGCAAAATTGATGTAGGCGGTGTATCGGTTCTTCCAAGCGGACGTTACGCTACACCGGCTGGTGAATTTCTGCGTATTACACATGACCCTTATGGAATGGCAGTTTCACCAAACGGCAAAAAAGCAGTCACCTTACACAACGGGGTTATCACTATTATTGATCTGGCTTCACTGGATGCAACCAGAGTTCCTAGTTATGATAAAAAAATAAAATCACCTCTATCAAACGGTTCTTTTTTAGGTGTCGCTTTTTCAATGGATTCTAAAAAGGTATATTTGAGCGGCGGCAACAACGGCGCTGTAATTGTATATGATATTGAGAAACTAAAAAAGCTTGATTCATTTAGTCTGAATGGAATTGTGGACGGTGTGGATTATCAGGATAGTTTTACATCTGATCTGTTACTAAACGAGGATAAAAATGAATTACTGGTTCTTGATAGAGCAAATTTCAGAATGGTTCGTATTGACCTAGCTACCGGAAAAATTACAGCTTCCACCAAAGTTGGTCGGCAGCCTTTTGGTATAGCTCTTAGTCCTGATAAACAGCAAGCCTTTGTTGCAAATGTTGGAATGTATTCTTATCCGCTTATTGAAGGCGCTACACCGGAGAATTATGATTCTTTAAGGATACCTTATCATCCTTACGGAAATAATACGAAAGAATCTATTGAAGGAACTATTGTAGAAGGAAGGAAAATACCCGGACTCGGCAGCCCTCTTCATCCGGACGCGGACGCCATGAGTGTATTTACCATTGACCTAAACAGCAACAAAGTGATCAGTAAATTTAAAACAGGCTATCAAATTGGTCAAACGGTTGAAGACGCAGAGGTAGTGGGCGGTGCAAGCCCTAATTCTATTGCAGTTGGTAAACAGTTTGCATATGTAACAAATGCAACAAATGATAATATTTCAATTATTGATTATAAAAGCCAAAAGATAGTAGGACATATACCAATTCAAATAGATAAGCGGATTGATAATCTGCGTGGTTCGTTACCTTTCGGTATTACAATGAGTAAAGATGAAAAAACTTTATATGTGGCGCTTCTGGGATTCAATGCTGTTGCAGTGATCGATATTCCAACTAGAACAACAAAAGGACTGATTCCTTC
>QILJ01000169.1 GCA_003233295.1 Ignavibacteria bacterium
TACGGCAAAAAGGCATAGAGCGGTATGCAAGGTTATCATCGAAACTTGTTTGTTAACAGATGAAGAAAAAGTAAAAGCGTGTGTAATTGCGAAGGAAGCGAAAGCCGATTTTGTTAAGACATCAACCGGATTCAGTACTGGCGGTGCGACCGCAAGTGATGTAGCTTTGATGAAATATGTTGTCGGAAGTTCGGTTGGAGTTAAAGCATCCGGCGGTATCCGTTCAAAAGAAGATGCTGATGAGATGATAAAAAGCGGCGCCGATAGAATTGGCGCTAGCGCAAGTGTGAAAATCGTTACCGGAGGCACTGACAAAGCAGGTGGTTATTAATGGTAATAGATATGATCGTTACCGAAACCGGTGACGGATTCACTGCCGAAGTACCGTCTTTGCGCGGGTGTGAAAGCTGGGCGCATTCTGATGATGAAGTAATTACCAAAGTTGTAGACCTTGTACGTTTTTATGTTGGACTTAATGATGAGACCGAGATCATCATCGACCGCGCCAGAAAGAATAAAAATAAAATCGTTTATAAATTAATTTTTGATAAAGACTAACATTGCGACAATTCAAAACCGACCGAAGATTAGAAAAAATAAAAAGAGTAGTAATGCAAAGACAACAGTCTCTCAGAGTGGTGATGGAGAACATCCACGACCCGCACAATGTTAGCGCAATTTACCGCACGTGCGATTCTGTTGGAGTCCCAAAAGTATTGCTGTTGTACAATATCGAAGAATTTCCAAAGATAAGCAAGGTATCTTCCTCTTCTGCAAATAAGTGGGTGGAAACGGAAAGATACACAGATACAAAAGAGTGTTATGATAGTCTGCGTAAAGAGGGATTCAAGATATATGCAAGTTTGCTTTCAGAAGATGCGGTTGATATGTATTCAATTGATATGACTGAAAAAGTTGCATTAGTTTTTGGCAATGAGCATCGCGGAGTATCAGAAGAAGCCGCTGAATTGGCTGATGAAGTTTTTTACATACCAATGCGCGGGATGATCCAGAGTCTCAATGTATCCGTAGCCACAGCTGTAACGCTTTATGAAGCGCAGCGGCAGAGAACTTTAAAAGGGATGTATGAAAAATCGGAGCTTGATAACGAAACATTAGACAAACTAATTGACGAGTGGTGTGAAAAGTGATTGAGAAGATTGAAAAGATAAATAAGATAAACGGCGAACTTAATTTACCTGGGGATAAATCAATATCCCATCGTGCGGTTATGTTTTCATCGTTGGCAAAAGGTGAATCGATTGTAAGGAATTACTTAAACTCTGCCGATGTTAATTCGACAATCAATTGCTTTAGGGAACTCGGTTGTGAAATAACGGTTGAAGGTGCTGATTTAAGAATAAAGGGAAAAGGATTCAAAGGATTTACCAAACCAACAAAAGAATTGGATGCAGGTAATTCCGGTACAACAACAAGGCTGATAAGCGGAATCCTAGCGGCGCAAGACTTTGAAACTACAATTACCGGGGATGCATCATTATCCAAACGACCGATGAAACGGATTGTCGATCCTCTTACGGAAATGGGGGCGATATTAAAACCTAGTGCTGAAGGAACTTTACCGATGACAATTTATCCTTCAGCAAATCTTCACAGCATTGAATTTGATATGAACGTTGCGAGCGCTCAAGTAAAGAGTGCGGTTTTATTGGCTGGTCTTCACTTGGATGACGAAACCACTGTGATAGAACACACTAAGACCCGCAATCACACTGAGACTTTACTTGGACTGCGAGTTGAGGAAGCAGAAGATCATAGAAAAATATTTGTTTCTAAATCCGATTATCCGCAAGCGCAAGAATACAACGTACCGTCTGATATTTCGACAGCTTCTTTCTTTATTGTTCTAACATTGTTGACGAAAGGATCGGAACTCCGGTTAAGAAATGTTCTGTTAAATGAAACAAGAATCGGAATACTGAAAGTTCTATGGCAGATGAATGCCGACATACAAATTGAGAATGAAACAGAGATCAACGGGGAAAAATCCGGCGACTTGGTAATAAAATCTAGTGAGCTTACTAATACTGAGATTGGAAAAGATATCGTACCAAATATTATAGACGAAATCCCAATACTATCAGTTGCCGGAGTTTTTGCCGAGGGAAACTTTGTAATAAGAAATGCTAAAGAACTTCGGTTCAAAGAGTCCGATAGAATTTCTGCAATGTGTGATAACTATAAAAAGTTGGGATTGAATTGTAACGAATTCGATGACGGATTTGAAGTTTACGGTGAAGTAAAAAACAGTAACGTTCTGATTGAAACTTTTGATGACCACAGAATTGCCATGGCGTTTTCCATTCTAGGGATGCTTACGGATAAACAGTTGAGAATTAATAATTTTGAATGTGTCTCAGTTTCAAATCCGGATTTCTTAAACCAAGTAAGACTTATAGCTCAATAACCTGATGTTCAGGTTTATTGATTATCAATTCACTGAAAAACCACTTTACAATATCTAATCCATACTTGTTTGCAAAGTAGATGAAGTTAAGTT
>QILJ01000314.1 GCA_003233295.1 Ignavibacteria bacterium
TCATTTTTCATAAAATTATAATAATAATTTAAAAAACCATTGAAAGTTTAATAGTCAAATATGGAAATAACTAGTTTTTACTATCAAAAATTAAATCCATTATTATTGCGACCCTGCCCTGACCACTGACTAAAGTTTAAATTAACATCAAACGAATAAATAAAAAGGAGTTTTTATGTGCGGTATTGTTGGATATATTGGTGCTAAGAATTCAATCCCTATTTTAATTGAAGGATTAAAAAGGCTGGAATATCGTGGATACGATTCAGCAGGGATTGGAGTTATCACGAAAGGCGATAAAGAAACTATAGCTGTAAAAAGCTTAGGAAAAGTTTCAAAGTTAGAAGATAAAGTAGAAAAAATTAAGATAGAATCGAACCTGGGAATTGCTCATACACGATGGGCAACACATGGTAAGCCAAGTGAAGAAAATGCTCATCCTCATGCGAATGCGGATAAGAGTTTGTTCGTTGTCCATAACGGTATTATCGAAAACTATGTTGAGATAAAAACCAAACTTCAAAAAGACGGATATAAATTTTTATCAGAAACCGATACAGAAGTACTGCCTCAATTGATAGATAGTTTTTTGAAACAAGGGCATAGTTTGTTGAACGCTGTTCGTGCGGCATTAAATGAAATAAAGGGAACATACGGCATTGCAGTTGTTTACAAAAATGAACCTGATAAAATAATTGCTGCGAAGAAAGGCTCACCTCTTGTAATTGGTATTGGTGAGAAGGAGCATTATGTAGCTTCAGATGTTAATGCGCTTATAGGTTATACTAGTCGTGTTGTTTATCTTGAAGACGGAGAAATAGTTGAGATAACCCGCGATAAGTTTGATGCCAGAACAATTGATGATGAAGAAATTCAGAAAGTGGTTGAAGATATTCGTGTTGAACTGAGCGAGATAAGTAAAAGTGATTATCCTCATTACATGCTTAAGGAGATATTCGAGCAGACAAAATCTGTGCATGATTCCTTCCGCGGCAGAATTTTAATGGATGAAGGAACTTCAAAACTCGGTGGTATTGAGAGAATTGCAGACCGGATTGCAAACTCAAAGCGTATTGTTATTTCTGCATGCGGTACTTCATGGCATGCCGGTTTGGTTGCAGAATATATGCTTGAACAATTCGCCGGGATACCGGTCGAGGTTGATTATGCATCTGAGTTCCGTTATAGGAATCCAATTGTGAATAGAGATGATACCATGTTTTTTATTTCTCAAAGTGGTGAAACAGCGGATACACTTGCCGCAATGAAGGAAGCTAAACGAAGAGGTGCTCTCATACTTGGTGTTTGTAATGTTGTGGGCAGTTCAATTGCGCGCGCAAGTGAAGCCGGCGTTTATATCCATGCCGGACCGGAAATTGGCGTTGCATCAACAAAAGCATTCACATCACAGCTTGTAGTGTTTGCTTTGATCTCGGTTCTTCTCGGTCGTATGCGTCATCTCAGTCTGATTGACGGACAGAATATTCTCAAGGAGTTAGAATTGATTCCATCAAAAATTGAACAAATACTTAAACTCAACGATGAAATAGAAAAGATAGCCGAGCAGTTTGTCGATTCTAAAAATTTCCTATATCTCGGAAGAGGCTATAACTTCCCGGTTGCTCTGGAAGGAGCGCTGAAGATGAAGGAAATTTCATATATACATGCTGAAGGTTATCCGGCTGCAGAAATGAAGCATGGACCGATTGCACTAATTGATGAAAATATGCCGGTTGTATTTATCGCACCTAAAGATTCCGTTTATGATAAGGTTGTAAATAATATAGAAGAAGTAAAAGCTCGTAAGGGTAGGCTCATAGCAATTGCGAGTGAGAATGATGATGAAATAGATAATCTTGTTGATTACTCAATTAAGATCCCCGATACAATTCGCATGCTTATGCCGATTCTGACATCAATACCGTTGCAGTTGCTGGCATATCATGTTGCAGTTAAAAAAGGGCTAAATGTTGATCAGCCAAGAAATTTAGCAAAAAGCGTTACAGTAGAATAAAATTTGGAGTAAAAAATGTCACGTAAAAATGTTTTAATTATGGGCGCCGCCGGGCGCGATTTTCACAACTTTAATGTGCTTTTCAGAGATAACGAAGATTATAATGTGGTTGCATTCACGGCTACGCAAATACCGAATATTGACGGCAGAGTTTATCCTGCAGAATTAGCAGGGAAGTTTTATCCCGATGGGATTAAAATATATGAAGAAGCTGAGTTAGTTGATCTTATTAAAAAATATGATGTGGATGAAGTAGTGTTCTCATATTCTGATGTTAAATTTAATTATGTAATGACTAAGGCATCAATCGTAAATGCAGCAGGTGTTTCATTCAGATTACTTGGAGCGGATGAGACGATGGTTAAGTCATCTAAACCGGTAATTGCAGTATTGGCAGTTAGAACCGGCTGCGGTAAATCACAAACGTCCCGTAAGCTTGTTAAGATTCTTCGCGATGCAGGGAAAAGGGTTGTTGCAATCAGACATCCAATGCCGTATGGCGATC
>QILJ01000082.1 GCA_003233295.1 Ignavibacteria bacterium
CCTTTTCGATTGATTGAAAAATTAAAATCGCTTGATTGATTATTCTCATTAAATATTGTTTGACGTTCATTATTTAGAGGTAAAAGAACTTTTGTGGTAATCTCGCTTCCATGTCCGTCAACTGCCATCTCAATCTTTAACGTATATCCAGTTTCAGGCAAAATTGTCGCCGGTGTGTAATCAAATAAAAATATTTTCGACAGAACAGAACCTGAGAATAATACGAGTAATATGATGATAATATATTTGCTTGTTTTCATTATAGTTTTCTTTTAAATAGTTTGAATTACATTAAATACAATATTATACGCTTCTCTTTTTTCTTCATCCAATTTATCTACATTTAAAGGTTGTTTCGGAGAACATAATTCGATAGTTAGAGATGGATGTGAATATTCTGGAGGATTTACAGACAACTCTTTAATCGAATCATTCAGAAGACCGCTGCTGCACCAATCAGAAGCTATACCTTTTTTATTTACAAGATCAGAGCTTGAATGCCAAGCTATATCTGAAATATTATCTTGATTTGCTTGCTGAACGATAGAAACAAGTTTTTCAACATCTGCTTTTGCATCTGAAGTAAATGCTGTTGTACCATATTGATTATATTCAATCGGTACTCTGATCAAGTTTTCATACTTATCTTCGTTAGCCGTATGAAAAAACAAACTTGCTTTATACTTATTACTATTAACTAAGTCCATTATAGACTTATTCTCTGGTAGAATTTTTACATCGTTTGAAGCAAATGGAAAAGTACGGTTCAGATCAGTTCCGGCAAAATTATTCCTTTCATTTTCTATAAATCCATCAGGGTTATGAACAAGAACAAAATCGATAGTCGCGTTCATGACAGTATTATTTTTTAAGAGTTGATCAATTGTAAATAACATAGCTTCTACTGCTGCCGCTTCATCTCCATGTGTTCCGGCAACAAATAAATACTGTTTTGATATTCCCGGATCACCTAATAAAATTCGAATGAATGGGAGCATCTTTCCGAAATGTTCACTTTTACCAATATTAAATAATTTTACTTCGTCAGGGTATGCCTTTTTATACTCATTTAATTGGTTGTAAATACCATCAAGAGTATGGTACAACCCTGACTTATAATTATCAGAAAAAGTTTCATATCTGTTTACTTCTTCAAACTCTTTACTGCCGCAACTGTATAGAAGCAGCAGTAAAGAAAAAAGTATGCTATTTATTTTAAGATTCATCTTAATGTTACTATTCTTTAGATTAAGGTAATAATGCAATTTTATTTACTGCATTATTGTAATCGTTACAATTTGGATAATCATTTATCACTTTATTATATGCAACTTTTGCATTAGTTACATCACCGGCTTTTTCATAACTGCGGCCAATTTTATACCATCCAGCACCGCCTTTTTTATTTGGAACATGAGCATTAACGTAAGTGGTCCAATTGGCAATTGCTGAAGTATAGTCTGCTAATTTGTATTGGCAATATGCCTGCCAATAGTATGCATCAATAGCCTTCGGACTCTGAGGATAATTTGTACTTACTTTTTGATATTCAGTTGCAGCTGTTGCATAATCTTGAAGATTGTAGTAACAATACGCAACTTTATATTGAGCGTTCGCAGCGTAATCGCTATTAGAATAATTATTAACTATGTTTAAAAATTCGTCACGTGCCTGCTGATAAGTATAAGTCTCGGAGTAATATTTACTGTTAGCTTTATAATAAAGAGCAGCAATATATTTATCAAAGTTAGGATAGCTGGTTATATAATTCTGAAATTCAGTAACCGCCAAATCAAATTTTGATTCTGTATAGTAAGTATAAGCTTTATTGAATTGTGCAGATGGAGCGACATTACTATTTGGATAATTTGTCATTGTTAAGTCAAATTGAACTATTGCTTCTGCAAAATTATCATCGCTGTAATAACAATATGCTTTGTAATACTGTGCTTTTGGCGCTCTATCACTATTAGGATAAGCACTCAATAGACTACTGAATTTTGTAATTGCACTTGAATAATCTTCCTTCTTGTAATAAGTATAACCAATTTGATATAAAGCATCAATTGCATTTACATCGTTAGGATAATTATCAATTACTTTTTGAAACTCTGCTATAGCTGTATTATAGTTTTCATCAGCTAAATAAATTGTACCAATATTATATTGAGCATCAGCAGCTCGTCCATGAGAAGGATAGCTGCTAATTAATCTCTTGTATTGATTAACAGCTGCAGCATTATTACTCAATTTCTCATAAGTACGAGCAATGCTATATCTGGCTTCAGGCGCTTTCTGATGAGTAGAATCTTGGCTTACCATCAATTCTAAAGTGCTAATGGCTCCATTATAGTCTTCTAATGCTATCTTTGTTTTACCTAACCAGTAACGTACAAGAGGAACAAGAGGATTTGAAGGATAGCTTGCTATGAAGTTTTCAAATTCAGTTTTAACAGTTGTAAATTTATCTTCAGTATAATGTATAAATGCGATCCTGTATTCAGATTC
>QILJ01000279.1 GCA_003233295.1 Ignavibacteria bacterium
TTCTGTGTGTGCCGGCTTCGTTTACCGGCTGGTTATGACTTCGGTGACCGTATTTTAATTTGTATGTATCCATTCCCGCTGCTAGTCCGAGGATTTGACTACCGAGACAAATACCCAAGGTCGGCATTCCGTCTTCCATTGCTTTCTTCGTGTTCTCAACAGTTGTTTGACACATCTTCGGGTCACCAGGACCATTGGATATCAGAATTCCATCACTCTCAATTGACGTAAAATCATAATCGTAGGGAACCCGTATTACACTGATATCTCTTCCTTGAAAAGCGCGGATGATGTTGTTTTTCACACCGCAGTCAACAAGAACTATTTTCTTCTTTCCACTGTTATATTCTATAACTTCTTTTAATCGGTTTTATTAGGATCAACAATCTTTCTGTTAAGGTCTTCCTCGGTCACTTTATCACCGGGAATTATCCATCCGAGCATTGTCCCGCTGCTTCTCAATTTTCGTGTCAATGCTCTTGTGTCAATTCCGAATATTCCGGGAATTTTTTCTTCTTCCATCCATTCGTCAAGTGAGCGGTCAGCATTCCAATGTGAATAGTTAAATGAATAATCCGATACGATCAAAGCTTTGGTTTGAATTCTATCGGATTCATAATTCAGCAGAAGATCGTTGTCCATTGTTTTTGGGGGAACACCATAATTCCCGATTAAAGGATACGTAGCGACTAAAATTTGTCCAGCATATGAAGGATCGGTAAGTGTTTCGGGGTATCCGACCATGCCGGTGTTAAATACAACTTCACCTTCGGTTTTCCTGATGCAACCAAAGGAATAGCCCGTGTAGGTAGTCCCGTCCTCCAGTATCAGCGTTGCTTTTTCTTGATAGCTTTTCATAAGTAATTTTATTTAGGTGGATGCCTGTGCGAAGGCAAATTTTTTTTGGAATCAAATATAATAATAATCGGGAATTGATTGTAAAGTTTTCTGATCAAAAGATGAAAAATGTAATTTTATACAGAATTTAGGTATAAAAAAAACGGGGTAAAAATCTTACCCCGCTTATAAAACTGATCTTGCAATTATTTAATCCATTAAAAGCACTTCTCGGATTCTCTCCATTGCCCAATCGATTTCTTCTTTTGTGATTACGAGAGGCGGAGCAAATCTGATCACATTATCGTGAGTTTCTTTCGCGAGGATCCCTCGTTCCATCAATGCTTCGCAGAATCGTCTAGCGCCGTTTGCAGAATCATGCAATTCCACACCAATGAATAATCCTTTTCCTCGGATGACTTTAACATGAGGTGATTCCACTGTACGTAACTGCTCTCTGAAATATTCACCAAGTTCATAAGATTTTTCGATCAGGTTTTCTTCAATTAAAACTTTTATCGCTTCACGCGCCACTGCTGCACCAAGCGGATTTCCTCCAAATGTAGAACCGTGATCGCCGGGATTAAAAACTCCGAGCACATCACTTCTGCCTAATACTGCAGAAACAGGGTAAACACCGCCGGATAATGCTTTGCCGATTGTCACCATGTCAGGAGTAATTCCTTCGTAGTTGAACGCAAATAATTTTCCGCTACGCCCAAGTCCCGATTGAATTTCATCAGCAATAAGAAGCACATTATTTCCTTTGCATATTTCAAATGTTTCTTTCAAATATCCTTTCGGTGGAACAACTACGCCACCCTCACCTTGAATCGGTTCAACTATAAAAGCTACAGTGTTAGGAGTAATTGCATCTTTAAGAGCTTGTGCATTCCCATACTCAACTATTTTGAAGCCCGGAGTAAGCGGTCCAAATCCATCCTTATATTGCTCTTCTGTAGAAAATGAAATAATTGAAATTGTTCTTCCGGCGAAGTTATTTGTACAAGCAATAATTTCCTGTTTACCCTCTTCAACTCCTTTTACTTTGTTGCCCCATTTCCTTGCAGCCTTAAGAGCAGTTTCAACCGCTTCTGCGCCGGAGTTCATCGGCAATACCATCGGATAGCCTGTAAGTTCGGATAATTCTTTATAGAGCATTGGAAGCTGACTGTTCCTGAAAGCTCTTGAGGTTAAAGTTACTTTGTCGGCTTGTTCTTTTAAAGCATTAACAATTCTTGGATGGCAATGACCTTGATTTACAGCAGAATATGCCGCTAAACAATCCATATATTTATTACCTTCCACATCGTAAACCCAAATACCTTTAGCTTTATCAATCACAACATCCAAAGGATGGTAATTATGTGCCCCGTATTTTTCTTCGAGTTCAATATAATCTTTTGTCAGCATGATTTACCTTTGTTAAATTATTTGAAATATTTTATCACCCAATTTATTGAATATTAAATTGACTTCCATAATAAATAGCATGATTTTTAAGAAAAACTGATCTGGGTATTAACTCTTTCTCTTTTGTTTCATTATTACAATTACTATTTTATCACATCACAAAAAGCAGAATAAAATGAGCAGCAAAAAAGTTGGAAGTAGAGTTCGGAAATATTTGTTAATTACCGGCGGTACAATTTCGGTTCTCTTAGCTTTTATAGGAATTTTTCTTCCGATTCTGCCAACAACACCGTTCTTATTATTAGCTGCTGCACTTTATAGTAAAAGCTCGGATAAATTTTACAATTGGCTTATCAACAATAAATTGTTCGGCAGCTTTATTAAAAATTATCGTGAAGGTAATGGTATCACTCGACAAGTAAAGTCCATTTCAATAGCATCCCTTTGGCTTGTTATAGGTTCAACTGTCATCTATGCTGTTCAAAACATTT
>QILJ01000496.1 GCA_003233295.1 Ignavibacteria bacterium
TATGGAAAGGGTTTCCCTTATCGACGGACTGACCAAAGAGGAACAGAGTACCATCTTCTCGATCCTCGATGCCTTTGTCGCCAAACGTAAATTAAAAAGCACACTTAAGACCGTGCTTCAGGAGATGGATTAGTTTCACTTCTAATACTTTATACACCCCATAAACTTCCCAATGAATATTAGAAGAATAGTACTTTTAATCTTTTCTACCATTGCAATTGTACTGCTCAAATTACAGTTCGAATATTATAATCTTTTGTTCCCTGTGCTTTTAGTTTTGATGATATCTATACTGTTAACAGGCAGCAAGACATTTAAAATTAACAAAGTTATATTAACGGTACTTATTGCCTTGAACCTATTCTGTCTGTTCACACCTGATAAATTTATTTATCGTATGATAAATAGCGAGGAATACTTTTGGTCTGAACGTGATTTAGAGTTGTCTGATTTCAAAGGCAGACCTATATCTGAATCGAATATTTCAGCAATTGTTTTCCCTAAAATGATAGGTAAAGTAAATAAGGTCTATAATTATCCTCCTGGTATTATTTTTGCTTCGAACGAACCGTATAAATCTTGGATAAAAAGCTCACTTTTTGATAGTACAAATACTCATCAGAATATGTTGGGGAGATTATTAAGTCATGAAAAAAATCATTTGAGCCTTACTGAAATTTATACTAGAAAGGCGCAGGATAGCCTAAATAATTCTTTGTTTTCAAATCCTGAGGAAAAATATATGATAATGAAGTATTTCTTCAACAAATCGGACAGCATCCAAGATGTATTTGATTCAGAGACTAATCACGGAGATAATATAATTGCTAACAAAAAATGGGATGAATATACTCAGCAAAAGTTGAAGAATTAATTTCCTATAACTTTTATTCCCTTATCAAAGTACATTCTTCTTTCTGATAAAGCTATTGAATCACCATCTTTTGCTTCAAGTTCACCTTCATACTTTTCCAAAAAATACCCCTTAACTCTTTTGATTCCTAACTTATCAAATCTTAAATTTACTTGTGTAGGATTATAAAGCATCTTTATAGAATCTTTAAACACAAAATCATTGTTATTTTTTTCAATAACAAGATAAATTTGACTATTCTCTTGATAAGGAGAACTATAGTTTATTTCTACAATACTACTTGATTTTATTGAAGCTGTTTTCGGAGAATTGATAGAATAGTAAAAACTTTGATCTTTAATTATTTCTTGCTTATCGTCATAAACGATAAATTGATTAGTATAAGATTTACCATTCTTTTTAATATATTCTATCTTATTATTCAATTTACCTAATTTATCGAAATACTCCCACCATCCTAATTTAATTTTACTTTTTTTATTCAATTTACCCCTGCCTTTCAAAATCCCATTTTCATAAAACCCCCTTGAATAGACAGTATCACCAATAAAAACGATTATGCTTTTCTTACTTCCATTCTCATAAAACACATTTGTTGTATCAACGAGTTTGCCTTTCTCATAATTGCCAATTTTCATGATATTACCATTTTCAAAATATTCTTTTGCAAGTCCATTTCTACTGCCATCTATATCATATTCAATTTCTGAAAGAAGATTACCTGATGTGTAATAACTTTTCACACTATTCGATTTCTTGCAAGAAATTATAACTATCAAAACAAGTGTCGATATATATTTATATGTTTTCATTTAATCAATTTATACTATTGAATAGACTATCTATCTTTCTTCTAAACTCAGCTCTTCTATTGGATTCATCTTGTTTTACCTTTAAACTGTCCTTTCTAGCAATTTTAGTTGGATTGGTAGTTATTGTACTTGATACATGTTTTTGTGGTGTCGAACCATAAGAGCCACCAGATCTGAAACTAACTTGACCAACTTCAAATTCATCAACGGGTATTGTTATACTATCATTCTCTGTTACATTCTCTTCATTGGTTTCACTATTGTCAATGGTAGAATCTGAATTATCTTCTTCTGACTGAGGGAGGTTATTACCTGGAGCAGTTTTACCCATTTTCGGTCCTTTTTGGAATTTCTTATCAGTAACTAACAAATCTGTTAAAACTGTCACATTGAATGTTGGTATATTGTCTCTTGTCGATTCAGTTCTAACTATACCTGCTTTACCAGTATCTGAGGTCAAATTCGCTCCTCCTCCTTTAACAGCGCGTCTTATCACTGCAAATCTATCTCTATTTTTAGAAGATATCGTATTATTCTTCTGTTTAGGAGCTGAAGCTGATTCTTTGATACCAAAAAACCTCTTAAATGCTCCTACAAGTCCACCACAATCAACGCCTGGAGGACAAGGTGCCATCCCATCGGGATCAATAAAATATATTGGATTATCAAACGCATAGTTGTAAGGCGAGTGCCTTCTCATCTGTTCAGCCAACGGATCTAAATTCATCCACCTACCAAGAGCAGGGTCGTAATTTCTCGCACTTACATCGTACCAGCCCAAATTTAGTTTGCAACGGAATTGCCCAAAGAACTAACGTTTCCGTTATACCCCCGATGGGAAAGCCCAAAAGGAAAATAGTTCGTTTCCTTCACGATTTCGTTGGTCGTAATGTCGCCATCGTTATTGGCATCCGTGTAACTGAGCCTCGTGTTGCCAAGATGATCTTTGAACTCATAAACATATTCATAGCTTCCATTTTCGGCACTGACGTAACCTTCCGCATGCCTGAAAAACTGTAACGTATTCCCTTCGTAAATGTAACCGTTCGCATATTCGGTTTCAACGCCAGTCGTACTTACGGTCTTTTTCAGTTTCGTGCCGTCAGCGGCATAATCATACTTTATGTTTCCGCTGTTGAAGCTGATCTGTTCGGGCAGGTTCAAATGGTTATAGGTAATACTCGTTATTCCCTTGTTGTCGTCACGGACCATGTTCCCGTTCTGATCGTACAGATAATCATCGGCACTATCGGTGGCCGTGTTGACGGCATCGTCCTTAAAACCGTACTGGTCGATGGCTGCTCCATCGGCAACCTTCGCCAACTTATTGCTATTGGGTTGATAAGTATATATCAGATCGTCCATCGTACCGAAGCCGGTGTTATTGGCTAACGAAGGATTCTGAACTGTCCAACCTTCTCTTTTCAAGGTTTGGATGTTCCCGTTCT
>QILJ01000559.1 GCA_003233295.1 Ignavibacteria bacterium
GGGGTTTTGATGGATTGTATGTAACTGATTTTGATGGAAAAGGCAGTGCTGCTGCAAAGGTAAGAGGCGGTAGTAATATTTTAATGAGCGGAAATATGCAGGAATACAATGAATTAAAAAGAGCTATAAAGGATAAAACTCTGGATGAAAGTACTCTTGATAAAAACTTGTTTTATATCCTGAAATTCAAGTTAAGTTCACCTAGAGCAGAAGGATATATCCCAAGTTCAAAGCCGGATTTGAAAGCTCATGCTAAAATTGCTAGGGATGCAGCGGAAGAAGGTATGGTATTGCTGAAGAATGAGAATAACACTCTCCCATTAAATTTGGAGAAAGAAAAGAAGGTCGCTCTGTTTGGGAAAATATCATATTACTTAATTGCATTTGGAACAGGCAGCGGAACTGTCAGAAGTTATAAATACAGGGTGTCTGTTGATGATGGACTTAAAGAAGCTGGTTTCGAAGTATTGAAAGACATGGAACAATATTACAAGGATTATATTGAAAAAATAAAAAGAGAGAATCTTGTACCGCCTTATTTTGATAATCCTAAAATGCGTAAAGATAACGGTATAGTAGGGAATCAAGCGCCTCCTCATTTCAAGAACAGATTAGTGGCATTTAGTAAAGAAAAAGTTGTTTCAAGAGATGAGATTAAAAAGTATGAATCTCGTTCGGATGTTGCTGTTATCACTATTGGCAGAAGCGCAGGTGAGAATTATGAGAATGGATATCTTCCAATCACTCAGATAGAGCTTAACCTTGTAAAGAATGTCAGTAAAATATTTCATGCTGCAGGCAAAAAGGTTATAGTCGTATTGAACATTGCAGGAGTTTGGGAAACAGCAAGCTGGAGAGATTATGCGGATGCTATTCTTTTAGCTTGGTTGCCTGGACAAGAAGGCGGTCATGTTGTTGCTGATATATTGACTGGCAAAGTTAATCCATCTGGCAAATTACCTGATTCATTCCCTTTAAAGTATGAAGATGTTCCATCTGCAAGTTCATTCCATGGCCTGCCGGTGGATAATCCGATTAATTCATTTTACAAAGAAGGTATTTATGTCGGTTATCGTTATTACGATTCTTTTAATGTCCCAACTGCATATGAGTTTGGTTATGGATTGTCATATACAACATTTGAATATTCCGATTTAAAACTAAGCCATAATACTTTCTCTTCTGGTTTGAAAGTTGCTGTAACTGTAAAGAATACTGGAAATGTTGCTGGGAAAGAGGTTGTTCAGTTATATCTTTCAGCTCCAACAACAGAGATTGAGAAACCAGTGCAGGAACTCAAAGGGTTTTCCAAAACTAAATTATTAAAACCAGGAGAAAGTCAGCAGCTTTCATTTGAGTTAGATGAAAAATCTCTTGCTTCTTTCTGGAGCGGGATAAGTGCCTGGGTTGCAGACAAAGGAAATTATGAAATACGTATTGGAGCGTCATCAAAAGATATAAAACTTAAAGCATCGTTTAATTTACCGAAAGATATAGTTGTAGAAAAAGTTCACGATGTGATGTACCCTAATTTTTATATGAAAGAGTTGAGTCGAATTAATAAATAGTGTCAGTCTAAAACTGTCTTATTAATTAGCGCTTGAATTTTACTATGTTAATTCAAAGTTAAGGTTACTGAAGCAGATTGGAAGAAAAAATAATTAATATAAAAAGAGAACCGATGAATTATTTCAAATTAAATTATTTATATGGATTGATAGGAATGATTATTATTATCCTAAGTATTCATATTCCATTGTTAGCACAAGATAATACTACCACTCCTGTCTATAAAGACAGGACAAAAACAATAGAAGAAAGAGCTAAAGATTTAGTTTCACGGATGACGCTGGAAGAGAAAGTTGGCATGACCGTTGGAGATGGAAGATTTTTACCCGCAATTGATGCTGCAGCCGAAAAAAACATAGAGGTTCCTATAGCTAATCGAAATTCAAAAATGGTTGTACCTCGTCTTTCAATAAAGACAACTGCACTCACTGATGGGTCCGCGGGGATAAACAAAGGTACTCCTCCGGAAGATGCAGAGAATTACACATACACTACTGCTTTTCCTACTGCAACATGTTTAGCTGCTTCATGGAATACCGAATTAGTGGAAGATGTTGGTAAAGCTCTTGGAAACGAACTTCTAGAATACGATTATGATCTAGGGCTTTTGCCTTCATTAAATTTGCAGCGTAATCCAAAGTGCGGTCGAAATTTTGAATACTATTCAGAAGATCCATTACTTTCGGGAAAGTTAGCTGCATCAATTGTCAATGGTGTACAGAGTAATGGCGTAGGTGCTACATTAAAAGTTCTTTTGGCGAACAATCAGGAATCAAATAGAAGAAAATATAATGCGGTGATAAGCCAAAGGGCATTGAGAGAAATATATCTTCGTGGATTTGAGATTGCAGTTAAAGAGAGATTGCAGTTAAAGAGAGTGCTCCTGAAGCTATCATGACAACGTATAATAGAATTAATGGTTACTATGCAGCTGAAAGACCAGAACTATTGCAGGATATTGTACGGAAAGAATGGGGATTCGATGGTCTTTATATAACCGACTTTGATATGCATTACGGAGATGCAGTAGCCCAAGTGAGAGCCGGTATTAATATGATCATGAGTGGTAGTATGAATGAGTTTAATGAAATAACAGATGCATTGAAAAATAAAGTTTTAGATGAAAGTGTCCTTGATAAAAATTTATATTACAACATGAAACTCAAGTTAAGTTCACCCAGTATGAAAGGATATACTCCATCTCTAAAACCGGATTTG
>QILJ01000229.1 GCA_003233295.1 Ignavibacteria bacterium
TAAGCCAGCAGTCCTGCTTTGGAAGCTGAATAAGCGCTGCTATTTACAAAAGTCTTCCGAACAACAATTGACAATATATTAATTATCAAACCTCTACTCTTCTTTTTGAAGTGAGGAAGAACATTTTGAATAGTAGAGATAGCCCCGAGTAAATTTGTTTTAATAATTCCGTCAACCATTTGATACGAGTCCTTCGATGCTTCGCTGAAGGTTGTAATTCCGGCATTGTTAATCAGACAGCAAATATCATAACTTTTAAATATTTCCTTTGCTGCCGATTTAACAGCATCATGTTTAGTAACGTCCAAAGGGACATAATGAAAAAGCCCATTATTAAATTCATCTTTATTCCTTTTTAAGGAATCAACTTTTCGTGAAGAAGCAATTACATCAACTCCATTTCTGATGAATTCAAGAGCAATGGCTTTGCCAATACCCGAACTTGCGCCTGTTACCCAAACTGCTGATCTTTTCTCTTTCATAATTTCTGATCTTTTCTCTTTCATAATTTAAATACGGTTTCTTGTAATTAGACTTAAAAATTCCAAACGAGTTTTTTCCGCTCTGAATGCTCCATGCACAGCGCTGGTTGTAGTAATTGAATTCTGCTGCTGCACACCGCGCATCATCATACACATATGATAACCTTCTACAACAACGGCAACACCTTTCGGATGAAGCTTTTCTGCGAGTACATCGGCTATCTGCTGAGTCATTCTCTCCTGTACCTGCAGTCTTCTGGCAAACATATCAACTATTCTGGGAATTTTACTTATTCCTACAATCTTACCGTCAGGGATATATGCAACGTGAACCTTTCCGTAAAACGGTATCAGATGATGTTCGCACATACTATAGAAATCAATATCTTTAACTATGACCATCTCGTCATACTTTTCCTCAAATATAGCTCCATTGATAACATCATCAACATTTTGCCTATATCCTTTAGTCAAAAAGTCATAAGCTTTTGCAACCCTTTCAGGAGTTTTTACTAATCCTTCCCGAGTTGTATCTTCCTCAATTTCATCTAGTATCACTTTAATATTTTCAGAAACTTTTTTCAAATCCAAAACTTACTCTCCTTTATATTCAATATAATTATTCTCCGTTTCAAATATCTTAACAGAATATAATTTACCGGTTGTTATTTTATCGACCAACTGATGCCAAACAGCAACCGCTATGTTTTCGGTTGTCGGAATAATTCCCTGCATAAAGTCCACATCATAATTGAAATGATGATGATCAACTTTGGAAATTATATTTTCGTGAATTATTTTTTTCAGTTCCTTCAAATCAATCACATAACCCGTTCTCGGATCAATATCTCCGGCAACTACAACCTCCAAAGTGTAGTTATGCCCATGACCATAACGGTTATAACATTTATCATAAATCGCTTTATTCTCTTCTTCGGAAAGAGATTTATTATCAAGTCTATGTGAGGCGCTGAAAACTTCACGTCTTGTTACATATAACATATTATTCTGTCTGATCTATTGCTTTAAATCTTTTAGAACTTGTTCTACATGTTCCGAAACTTTAACTTTCTTATATATCTTCTCTATCTTACCTTTTTCATCAATAAGGAAAGTTGTCCGTTCAACTCCCATATATTTTTTTCCGTACATACTCTTTTCTTTCCATACACCATATTTCTGTATCACTTTTGTATCCACATCGCTTAATAGAGGGAAATTGAGATCGTACTTATCTCTGAATTTTATATGTGAACTTTGAGAATCTTTACTGACTCCCAGAACAGCAACTTTAAGTTTTTTGAATTGAGCAATTGAATCTCTAAAATCACAAGCTTCCTTTGTACACCCGGATGTATTATCCTTTGGATAAAAGTACAGAACAACTTTTTGTTCTAGATAATCTTTAAGTGATACTTTATTTCCGTCACTATCCGGCAATGTAAATTGCGGAGCTTTTTTACCAACTTCCGGCATCTTCTCTCTCCAATCTGAAAATTTATTTTATATTTAATTATAGCAGACTAATGAAGTAACTTTACATCAATTTTTTCAACGCTACTTTGATAGCATCATAATTCGGTTCATAGGCTCCGTCCTCAAGCACTTCGGCATATCTGATAATTCCATCTTTATCAACAACAAAAGCTGAACGTTTCGCTACACCATGATAATCGAACTTGCCCGGTAGAAAAATATCATATTGAGCACCGTACCTTGCAGAAACTTCTTTATTAAAATCACTTAATAAAGGGAAATTAAAATTCAGCTGGTCAGACCATAATTTATGAGCAAACGAGCTATCGACACTTATTGCAAGAACTTGAGCATCCAACTGCTCGTAACTCTCAATATCGTCTCTTATTGCGCATAACTCTTTTTCACAAGGCGAAGTATTTATAAGCGGAAAGAAAACTAAAACCACATTTTTCTTCCCGTGAAAACTGCTTAAAGTGACATTCTCGAATGAATCACTTTTTAATGTAAAATCCGGTGCTAAATCGCCTACATTAAGTCGCATTGAAAATCCTTATGCTAATTTTCTGCCAATTTTAACTGTTACCTGAAATTCTAATTCTCCTTCCTGGGTAACTCTGCCTCTTTCCTCAAGAACCTCAAACCACCCTACTCTTTCTTCTGAATGAGCTTCTTGAACAGCCTTTTTTATTGCATCGCTTAAACTGATATTTGAAATTCCTACTCTTTCAATTATTTCAAATGAATTTGCCATTTTTCTCTCCTTTATGAATTGTGTTTTATTTAATTGCAGGATTATAAAATTAACTCTTTTTATTTTAATATTAAAGAATTAAAAAAATATTATATTTGTATTAAGTATAAATAAGAA
>QILJ01000096.1 GCA_003233295.1 Ignavibacteria bacterium
AATATTAAGAACTTTGTATTTATAAATATTGGCTTTTGCAGATAGTTCATCTTGTGATATATCTTGAGCTTGAGATTTACTACCGAAAAATGTAATTCCAAATAATGCTGCCATTATTGTTATAATCCTTTTAATATTCATTATATTAGTACCTTTCTGTTCAACTTCATTAAATGGTTGTCTTTTAAGAATCCAATTATAATTATTATATCACATTGACAATAAAGCAATGTTCTAGCTATTACAGCATAAATAGAAACATAAGTTGTCTGTAAGACTCCTTCGGAGAACTACGTTGTAGTTCTAAAATTTCCTATTTGTTTTTTCCACGGATTTCGTCCGTGGTTATTAACCTTGAACTCCTTTGGAGTTCTTTAATTCTGACTACGAAGTAGTCAAAGATAAATAACCATAGGTGAAACCTATGGAAGTACAAAATATATAATAACAACCCCAACGGGGTTGTCCAAAGGACTCTTAAAGAGAAGCATAATTACTGCATTTAATAGAACTCAACCGACAATAAGAACAACCACATTAAATATAACAAAAAATCCTTTCAACAATAGAAAGGATTTTTAAATAATTCTAATATAAATTTTACTAATTACAGATTCCTTAAATCCTGCATTAACTGAGCAAACTGAGGATATCTCAATGCCTGCGGACCGTCGCTCAAAGCTTTTTCTGGTTCCGGATGGAACTCAACCATAATTCCATGCGCTCCAACAATTTTTGCTGCTTTAGCTAGTGGAATAACTTTATCGCGCTCGCCAATTGCATGTGACGGATCGACAAGGATTGGCAAATGAGTTAACTCTCTTAAAACTGGTATTGCGCTAAGGTCAAGTGTGTTTCTTGTGGCAGTTTCGAAAGTTCGGATACCTCTTTCGCAAAGTATTACTTGTCGGTTGCCTTGTGCAAGAATGTATTCTGCTGCGTTAAGCAATTCATCAAGTGAGGACATCATTCCACGCTTGAGCATTACCGGACGATGAACTTTACCAACTTCTTTTAGTAAAGAGAAGTTCTGCATGTTCCTTGCACCGACTTGCACCGACTTGTAGAATATCCGATTGTTTCGCCACATTAACAACCTGCTCAGGGGCAAGTACTTCCGTAATGATAGGTAGTCCGAATTCTTTACCGGCGCTTTCAAGATAATCAAGACCTTCCCATTCCAATCCTTGGAAACTGTATGGTGAAGTTCTCGGTTTAAAGCATCCGCCGCGTAAAATTTGTGCGCCATTTACTTTTACCTCGTGCGCACATGACATGATCTGAGATTCTGATTCCACAGAACATGGTCCGGCAATAACGATAAAATTGTCTCCGCCGATCTCAACATCTCGGACTTTGATGATCGTGTCTTCACTCTTATATTCACGGCTTGCAAGTTTATAACTTTTCGGTTTCTTCTTTTTCTTTGTTTCTTCGGTCTTTGGTTGTTCCGGTTCAGCTTTTATTTCTTCAATCTTTTCTTTGGTCGTTTCACTTTCTACCAGCGAATCTAGTTTTGTTCTGGGAATTATCTGCGAAGGATAACTACCGAGTATTTTAAAAAATCTGATGAATGGACCTAGCTCATCGAGCAGGTCTTGTATGTTCGGGTCATCGATGTTCCCTTCAAAGTCGACATAAAACATTTCTTCCCAAGGATTGCCTAATATTGGTCTTGATTCAAGTTTGGTTAAGTTGACTTTGTGTTCTTCAAATACTGATAGTGCTTTTACAAGCGCGCCGGGTGTATGAGAAGTAGCCATTACCAAAGATGTTTTAGATGGCAATCTTCTGTCAACTTTTACTGGGTCCTTACTTACGATGAGGAATCTTGTATAATTTTCGGTTTGATTAGCAATACCTTTTTTAAGGATTTTAACGCCAAAAAGATTTGCCGCCTCTTCACTTCCGATAGCTGCATGTTCGGGAATATTTTCTTCCATTACTTTCTGAACTGACATTGCAGTATCGGCAAAGTATTCAATGCTTGCATCCGGTAGTTGAGCAAGGAAATCGCTGCACTGCGCCGCAGCTTGGTAGTGTGCGTATATCTTTTTGATTCTGTGAATCGGTATATCTTCGGTCGATACTAAACAATGCTTTACTTGGAATGTTTCCTCACCGACTATCGATAAAGTTGTGTGGAGTAAAAGATCATAAACTTCGTTTATCCCACCGGATGTAGTGTTCTCAATAGGAAGAACCGCATAATCGGCTTCACCTTTTTCAACTGCTTCTACTACCTCGGAAAATAATTTTTTTGATACAAAGTCTAGCTGCTTTTCAGAATGAGAAAAATATTTATTCGCAGTAAGATAACTATAAGCCCCTTCAATACCTTGAATAGCAACGGTTATGCTGTTACTTACATTTCCTTCTTTTGTCGGATTCAAAATATGACTCTGTTGAATTCTAACAGAATCTTCAATTATCTCATAAAAAACTTTTGTCAGAAAATGAGGGTCAACATTTTTCTCTTTACCAAGTTTAATTATGCGTTTCAGTAACGCCTCTTCGCGGTTCTGATCTCTGATGGGACTGTTTTTATCATCCTTTTCGCGGATAATGTCCTTACTCAGTTTTCTTCTTTCAGACAGCAATTCAATGATTTCACTGTCAACATTGTTTATTAGTTCTCTTAGTTTGTCTAAATCACTCATATCTTACCTGCTTACTACACCTTTTAAAAATTGAAGTGTTAAATTACAAAAATATTATATCTTATAAAATTTAGAATAATAGTATATTTGCAATTCAGTTTAAGGAATGAATAAATATGAGGCTTTTAAGATGTCAAATACACCTTCAAATATGCTTCCTTTAGGAACTACCGCACCAGACTTTAATTTAATAGATACAGTTTCCGGGAAAATGATCTCACTTAGTGATATTAAAGGAGAAGCTGCAACTGTTGTTATGTTTATCTGTAATCATTGTCCTTTTGTAAAACATGTAAATGAGCAATTAGTAAAATTGGCAAATGATTATATGGATAAGGGAATTGGTTTTGCAGCAATAAGTTCAAATGATGTTAAGAATTTCCCACAAGATTCACCTGAACTGATGAAAAAAAATGCAGAGCAACTTGGTTATCCTTTCCCGTATCTTTATGATGAAACTCAAGAAGTTGCCAAAGCATACGATGCCGCATGTACACCGGATTTTTATATTTTTAATAAAGATCTGAAACTTGTTTACCGCGGGCAGTTGGATGATTCAAGACCTGGAAATGATAAACCTGTTACCGGTAGAGATATACGAAATGCTCTCGATGCAATTCTTGCCGGCAAGGAAGTTGACCCGAATCAAATTCCAAGTATGGGCTGCAACATAAAATGGAAACATTAATGAGAAATATTTTGATATAAACGGATCAAAATAAAAATATTTGAGTGATTAGTTTGAATTAGTTCTATCCGTTTAATCCGAGTGCTATTTTAGGGTGCAGCAAATCAAATGAAGAGCAATCCCATTCCGCCAATAACTAATCCAGCCAATACATTTATAAGTTTAAGAACAACGAAATTCTTTTTTGAAACTGCAAGTAATGGAATTGTTCCATGACCATCTTGTACAATAGAACTGGCGAGTAGAATTGCAAACGGAAGAGAGCCGGCGGCAAACAAAGTAACAAATACCAGGTGAGGACCGGATTCCGGAATAATTCCGATCAGAACGGCGATAATTAAAACGACCCAAATATTTGTCTGTATCCAAGCATCAACATCAAGGAACATTTGTAAATAGTAGATCACTAAAAGCGTTCCGAAAGTCCAAAGGAAAATTCTAAGCAGGTGCTTTTTCAACACGTGTTTCCAGAGATGCTCCTCGAGAAAGTGATCCGGAACGGTGACAACAACAAATAGTGCAAAGA
>QILJ01000490.1 GCA_003233295.1 Ignavibacteria bacterium
CAGGAATAGGTTTATTATGTTCATCCAAAAATCCGACCTGTGCATAACCCAAGGCATCTGTATCAATATTCAGTGATAATCTATTTCCCTTAAAAATAAAGGGTTTCGTAATAACTTCAATTTCTTTTTCATAAGGGCTATCGAGTGAAATAAACCCATCTAATCTCTGAACTGTTTTATAAACACCTCGTCCTAGTTTATCACGCGTCCAAGAAGAATGATATTGAGTTTCGGCGAAGAAATACTGCCATATTTCATTTCCACGCTTCACCATTCCTTGAGCCATATAAATAGTATGAACATCCTTCCCGAAATAATTTCCTATTCCAACGTAAGTTGGACGAGGATACCTTTTCCAATTCAAACCATCTCTACTGACTTCTATTTGAGTCTCAATTGGACCTGATCCTCTCTTTCTACGCGGATCTTGAAGAATTTGTCTTGTAATCGGTCCATCAAGTTCATAATGGAAATAAGCGATAGGAAATGCCAGATATGTATCCGGCGCCCAATCATACTTTTGTGCTTTAGTAACATAAAGATCAACACCAACAGGGTCTTCCGGGATTGGATCAAATTTATGAGGGAATTCCATACCGAACCCGCCAGGAGTCAAAGGGCCATTATCTAAATACCATGGCAGTGGTTCGCGCAACGGATATTTTTTATCCAATTCAAAATAATCTTGCTGAGTCAAAGGTTTATAATTAATGGGTTTAAACAGATCTTTTGTCTGGGTCACAACAGAGCTTCTTTGTGTCGCACCGGCTGGAGTGTGGAAAATACCGCTGCGATGATACTCAACATAGAGCTGTCTTTGATCGTCATAGAAGGAACAACTCTGAGTGCCGGAACGGAAAGGAACATGAGTTGTTGTAACTCTCGTCCAGTTATATCCGTCGGGTGAAGTAAATACATAAATACCCCGCCTATGATACCCGCTTATGTATTTCCATCTCTCTGAATCAGAACCATTCGGATCAATAAAAGGATTACCTAAACCACCGACATTCTGAGGTATCACTATATTCTTTTGCCCGTCAAATACGCCATGTCCAACATCCGGAGCATTAAAATGTGTACCGTCTTTTGATATGAACACCTGCAGATAATCTTTCGGACCGGAATTATAAATTCTGATATTTCCTTCCTTGTCCTCAACAACAGTAAGATGTTTTCTGAATTCAGATGTTTTCTGAATTCACCGGTAATGTTATCAATTACGCGCTCGGTAACTTTAGGCGGATTTACAACAAATTTACTTCCAGTATTCTTTTCAATAAACGCATCATCAATAAATAAATGTTTTCTGTTACCCAAAACAATTGGTGTCTGATCTTTAGTCACATTATCAAAAAGTAATTTCGGACCATGAACAAGTTCGTATGGCTTATGCTGCTCAGCAAAACTTTTAGGAGCCTCGAAATCAGAATTGTATATTATACCCTCGCTAAACCTTAATTCATCTAATTTTCCAGATAATTGATTTTTCCATAAACCATCGGTACCAACAGTCATATAAGCTTCATCCCCATGTGGAAGACTTTTAAAATTCATGTCTTTATTCTTTGAAACCTCTTTCCCATCTACATAATGTGTAAGTGTTTTTTTATCCGCAGAATAAACAAAAGCATAATGATGCCATTTTTTATTTTCCGAATTCAGATATTCCGATTTAATATTTGCTTTTGTCCCGCTCGGCTGGTTAAATAGTACAAATCCGTCATGCTTTTCATATATTGATAGTTTTGTAACAAACTCATTTTCACCACGTGGACCTTGACCGATCTCGAAAATAACACTTTCACCTTCTGCATCTCTTGAGGGAACAAACCAAAACTCGACTGTCCAATCAAAATTACCAAGATTTAATTTAGTATCGGTTGCATTGGTGTAGCCTACCTCCTTTCTTAGATGATTTTCTCCGTTTGTCATTAAAGCACAAAATTTACCATTCTTCCAGTTCAGCGGTTCCACTGTTCGCCCCTTAGGGATCGGTAAGACTTCCAATCCAAATCGAACTTCTCCTTCCGGGATTTCCAGTTTTCGTTCATCAGTAAAAGTCAATGCATTTCCATATTTCCCGGCAGTTATTTTACCGTTCAATCCTAATGTTAAAGGATAGTCGTTCGGTGAACTGTTATCCATTACATGACTTGGATAAAGACCGGTCGGTTCATCAAATAGCCACAAAGCAATTGTACCAGTTTGTTTTTCATTAATAGTTTTCGTACAACCAGCTACAAGAAGTAATAAAATCAACAAACAAAATCTTTTTTTGATTTTAATCATTATGCCTTTCCCATTTTATATAATTATTTTTTTTAGTTTAAAAAATGTTTCACAATAATCATGACCAATTATCTAAAATCAAGTAATTCATCTAATGCATAATCAGTCAATATTTCATGATCTCCTTCAAATATCACTAATTTGATATTTTTATATTTCTTTTCTAAACAAATCTTTCGTCCTGCAATTTCACCATAATGATCTAAAGGTTTTCTAAATTCAAGCAACTTTAATTTTTCATCGTTGGTAATGTATTTTGATTTATCCGACACCTTCATATCATTAAGAAGTTTATTATAAAAATTAATAGAATGAACTATTGGAACACTCCCTTGTATTCCATCATAAATACCTGCATATATAAAAAGATGTGAATTAGATAGTTTGTTTACAGGCGTATCCCAATAAATTGGGGATCTTTCTTTTGCAGCATCTACATTCAATTCTTTTTCAGAGCCGGTACATTGCAAAATATTTTCAGCATAATCAGGTCTTCTAATTAGGCTTTCATAATACCAAGTAGTTAAATTTGTAATAGACGCCCATGCAGAGAATTTTTTAATCTGATGTTTTGACTTCATAAAAGTACAAAGTGTTGCATACCCGCCGCCGCTTACACCAACAATGTATATTTTAGAAGTATCAACATTTGAGTTTGCTTTTGCAAATAAAATAGAATCATCAATATCGTTAATTGCAAGGTTACTGCAACAAGCTTGCTTTGTGTTGTTTGCTCCCCTGAAATTGGGATGAATATAATTTATGTCTTTTCCCTTGCATAGTTTTGCTATCTCGTCGTTTTGACGGTAATCACCACTCCAAGTATGTAAACTGACTATCAAAGGTTTCGGTTTATCGGATCTTGTTTTATAAATATATGCTTTCTGAACATTGTCATCCAAACTTGACTTGATTTCAACAACTTCAAATCCTTTTTCCCAATTTGTTATTTTTGTGTTATCAAACTTCGTTTGATATTTTCTATTATTTTTTAACATCAGCATTACTTCCAATCTTATCCTTAAACTCAACCGGTGACTGTGCAACAGATATTGCTTGAGTTTGATTATCAAATCCTACTATGTAGAACGGACTTGTTTCATCATCACCAAACGACGCTGTTTCGTAAACGTCAATCGTACCAAAGATTTTATCATGTACCCATCTATGCCCGTGCCCCACAAAAATTCCCTTGATTTGAT
>QILJ01000345.1 GCA_003233295.1 Ignavibacteria bacterium
CAAGAACTCCATCAAGGAATGGAGCATCATCAGAGTCTCCGATACGATGTCCAACCAGAATATCCCCACCGTGATTAATGAAAACATTCCCGGCTCTGTCAAGATCGTTAGCGCCGTGTCTTATATATTGGAATTTGAAATCGAGTTCAACTCTGTAGTGAGGCTTATATTTTATATCCGTGATGTATGACTCGCTGTTCGGCTGCATGTTAGAGCCAAGTCCTATCTGGTAACTTGTATAATTGTTGTCATGAATCCTATGAGTATAAACATACGGATCAATGCGAACATACTGCAATGCAAGACTCAGAGGAAACGAACGAGCAAAAGGATTTAACGCAACCGAGAAGTCATATAATATTTTATTGCCGAACCAGCTTGTCCCGATCTTTGAGAAGTTAATATCGTCAATCAAAACCATCCCGTAAAATGTTACACCGCTTATAGAATTATTTTGGAAATCAAAATACAGCATGGAGTTGTCTCTATCTTGATTTGCATGTTCAGCGCTTTTATAGAAATTGAACGGGTTTATATACGATAAGTCCATCGATCTATTTGAATAAACGATCATCTCACCCAAACCGAATTTGAAATGTCTTGAGAAGTTCAGGGAAAGTCTATGAAATGCAAGGAACTTATCTGTGATAGTTCTAATATTTCCTTGAATCGGATCATACGTGTTCGTCATTTGTCCGAGAAGTTTACCGTGGAAAAATGAGAATGAAAAAATGGAGTAGTTAAATCTGAATGAAAAATAATCCATAGGAGGTGCATAACTTCCGAGTATTGATTTAACCGGACCGTAACCGATCAGCATTCTATCACGACCGATCTTAAACCTTGCATATTTAAATTCTGCGGTGAGATACCCTTCGGTTTCATCAAAGGATGTTGCTTCGTCCTTATTCTCGTTGTATTTGTAATTGTAAACAAGATTACTTTTAATTGCAGATAATTCCTTATTGCCGAACTGCGCGCCGTTAGTTGCTCGGAAATAATATCCAAAATTATTCATAAAAGAACCGCGCACTTCACCGCCAAAAGTAAAAAGTGAAGAGTTCTTGCTGGTTGAGTTCTCGTTTTCCCATGAATAAATATATTCACCGCTTCCTACAAAGTTAAAGAAATTAAAGTTGGATGAGTCTTGATAAAAATATAGAAATTTTTCTTTCTGATTAAAGTGTTCCACCACATCAAATTTTGGGAATAAAGATTGATATGTGTCAGTCTCAAAGTCCATATCGAATTTGAACTCGGTTATCATATCGTTTAGAATATTATTGTCGATATTGCTCAAACTGTTTCGTTTTGCTTCAATAACTTTGATAAACTTCACAATATCCAGCCTGCTTAAAGGCAATTCAAACGGATCGTAATTATCAATTACATGATACGACTGCATCCTTTCCAAAAAGTCGTAAACAGGATGATTCACATTTACATAACCGACTTGACCAAATGCGGCTGACGAAACAAGAATCAATATCAAGGCAATTTTTTTCAACTACCTAACTTCCTCCCACTCAGTTGATAAAGATTTATTAGTAAAAATAACATAAAGAGCATTGAATAGCCATGTAAAGAAAATTTTTACGTGTCCGTATTTTCTATATCTTCTTGGGGATTCGAAAACAGTAAGTTTCCTATCGAAAAATATTTTGCCGTTTTTCCTAATTCTCTTAAATAGATCAAAGTCTTCTCCTGCAGCCATATTTTCATTGTAGCCGTTATGCTGATTAAAAGTATCACGACTCATAATGTGACATTCTCCCCTTCCCATGCCCATACCGATGAGATTTAATAAATGAAAATACCAATTATAAAAATTTAAGAAAATTGAATCAGATATTTTTCTTTCGGAAGGAATCACTTTCACTTTGCAGGTCATTGCAAGATAATTGCCGGTTACGAAATACCTATGAATTCTATAAAAGAAATAATCGAGTGAGTCGAACAGCACATCCCCGTTTATAAAAATAAAGATACTTCCTTCAGCAACGTGAGCGCCGGCATTTCTTCCTTCTGAAATATTTTGCCTTTTCTTTTTATGATGGATTATAACTTTATTAGCGTATTGGCTAGCTATTTTAACTGTGCTGTCAGTACTGCCCCCATCGGAAACTATAATTTCGTAATCATACTTTGATCGCAAACCTTTGTCAGAAAGCTGTTCAAGTAATTTCGGTAGAATTTTCCCTTCGTTAAGTGTCGGTATGATAATACTGAATTTCATTAATAAGCAACCAATAAAAATGAGACGCCATCTTGAGAGAATTTAATACCTGGTAAGGGAAAGTGAATATAATTCAATGTGTTTTTAATGAACTCCCAAAACTCGCCATGAAGAGGAATAGTACTCGCATCAAAATCAAAAGCAATATAATAACTTGGCACAGGACCATCTTTATGATAATCCCCAACACCCGTTACTCCATATCCGGCAGAAAGCATTAAGAACGAAGGCCAATATTTCGCAATATTATCCGGCAATAGATTTTTCATTCTGAATGCAAGCCACACTTTTTGCCCGTCGTAGTCATCTGCAATATTGTAATCGGGTTTATCGCCGTTTCTCATTGCTTCCGATGGATAATAACTAACTCGCAATTGAAAATTATTTATATAAGGATAATAATATCTGGCGACATAATAACCGGCTCCAAGAAAATCTGCAATTGCATCACCCGGGCTGAAGCCCCATTTAGGTTCTCCGGTTTCTTTATCGATCGGAGCAAAGCCGTCCTGAATCTCAGTATATAATTGTAGCCCCAAACCTCCGGCTGCACCTAGCCAAATAGCTAATTCATCGTTAAGATTCGCTGCCAGCAATCCGGCAGAGAAAAAATGAGCTATTAATGCTGTACCATAAGCATGACCGACCTTGTCAATCCCTAAAGCATACTTTGAATCATTTACAACATGAAACGAGCCGTCATAAATGTAGTTTGAATCTTCTTTCCACCATGTGTTTTTATAGTATTCGTTTATCTGATAGATAATAAAAGTATAACTTAACCCAACACCGGTTAATATTGGATAATTAACATCTTTATGCAGAGGATCAAATTTCTCCATCTGATAAGTATATTGAAGTTCGCGCAAATGATAAAGTGATTGTTTCTTCTGCGGCTGGTTTACTAATGAATCGGGTTGAGCAAAAACAAGATTATTTAAAATAAATAAGAGGGCAAATAATAATCCTATTTTGTATATATAATTTTTAACCATATTAAGAATAAACTAAAACATTAATAAACTTTACGTTTTGTAATAACCTATACGATCTAATTGACCGTGTGTTACAAACACCAAACTATTTCTCTTGTCTCATCTGCGGGAAAAGTATCACGTCCCTGATTGTCGGCTGACTTGTAAGAAGCATAACCAGTCTATCGATACCAATACCAAGTCC
>QILJ01000356.1 GCA_003233295.1 Ignavibacteria bacterium
AGAGGAAGTAATTGAAACGTTTGTCCCTGGGATGATAATGACACTTGATAAATCCAAATTTGATAACCATGAGGAAGTTGAAATATTCCATCGACTCTTTGCGCCGACTGTAGCGCATACAACTTCTGCAGAAGGAAGGAGCTGTGAATCGTGTCATAACGATCCGCTTGCAATCGGTTATGGACGAGGTGAATTAAGCTATGATGCAGATGGATACTGGACCTTCCAAAGTACATACACAGATGATGAGCACGATAATCTTCCGCAGGATGCATGGATCGGATTTCTGAATGATGATCAAGGCAAAGCTACCCGAGTAAACGCTAGACCATTTACGATTGGGGAGCAGAAGAAAATATTAACGGTAGGAGCTTGTTTAACTTGTCATAATGAAAACTCGAAACTTATGATAGAATCACTCAAAGATTTTGATGGTTTGTTAAAGCGTGTTTCGGATAAGTGTATTCTGCCTAAATGGAAATGAGTTTATTTTATAACTTGAATATGTATATCAAATTGGATACATTTCAATAAAAAGGAATTTAAAAATGGCAAAGTCTGCGATGATACGTGCAAGGGTAGAACCTTCTCTAAAAAAAAGTGTTGAGAATATATTTAAAAAACTCGGGATTTCAACAACGGAAGCAATCACTTTGTTTTACAATCAAGTAAAGCTCAATAAAGGGATCCCGTTTGAAATAAAAATTCCAAATAAAGAAACAATTGCAACATTTAAGTCAACAGATAAGGGTGAAGGATTGATTGAATCTGAAAATACAGATGAAATGTTTGAGAAACTTGGAATATAATGCTGAAACCAATATACACAACTCGATTTGAGAAAGATTTAAAGAAAGCGCAAAAGAAGAATAAAGATATTTTAAAACTAAAAGAGATTTTATCTAAGCTAACTAAAGAAATAAAATTAGATTCAAAACATAGAGATCATAAACTAACCGGTAATTTTGTCACACGAAGGGAATGCCACATCACACCAGATTGGTTATTGATTTATAAAATAGATAACGGAAAGATTATTTTTGAAAGACTTGGGTCACATTCTGATTTATTTAAATAAATCTTCTTAATTATTTTGTAAAATATTTCGTTAGCTATTTTAGTAAACTACCCCGCTGCAAGTAGCGTTGTATCAATTGAGATATTTATAATCATCCTAATGGGCGGGGAATCAAATCCTTGTCCGCCCTGGTGGATTAAAATTTTAAATGGTAATAATGTATCAACTTCTGTAATTTGATTGCAAATATTTAAAAGGCTTTACCATGAGAAAATATTTTCTTTCGATTATTCTTTCAGTAATTACTTTCAGTTGTGCCGAGCAGCCTGACACACCATACATAAAATCCATTAAGGAATATCACGCTGAGAGGATAGAAAGATTGAAACAGCCTGATGGCTGGCTTACTCTTGTAGGGCTTTACTGGCTTGAAGAAGGGAAGAACAGCTTCGGGACGGACAAATCAAATGACATTGTTTTCCCCGAAGGAACTGCGCCTAAATTTATCGGAGTTTTTACTCGTAACGATACTATCGTCAGTGTGAAAATTAACAAAGGCGTTAAAGTATTCCACAATGATTCTCTGGTAACATCACTGGTTTTGCAGAATGATCTAACGGGGAACCCGACCATCTTAAAACACGGCTCACTGATCTGGTATGTGGTCAAGAGAGCGGACAGGTTAGGTATCCGACTGAAAGATTCTGAGAGTGCACTGCTGAAGGAATTTGATGATATCGAAATGTTTCCCATCGATCCTAAGTGGAAAGTTGAAGCGGAATTTATAGAATATGATGAGCCGAAAATAGTCGAAATTTCTACTGCAATTGGGACTGTGGAAAAAGGGACAGCTTACGGTAAACTTAAGTTTAAAATTGACGGAAAAGATTTTACACTTGAACCGCTCGGCGAAAGAGACGGGCTTTTCTTGGTCTTTGCAGATTTAACAAACGGGGAGGAAACATACGGCGCCGGAAGATTTCTTGCAGTTGATAAACCGGATTCGACGGGAAAAATATTTATTGATTTTAATAAAGCGTTCAATCCGCCGTGTGTTTTTACTAGGTATGCTACTTGTCCACTGCCGACAAAAGAAAATATATTAAAAATAAAAGTCACCGCCGGTGAGAAAAATTTCCATTCAGCTTATCATTAATGAATTATAACAAAAGGAGAAATTATGAAAACGAGATTGTATCTGTTGTTTATTTTGTTCGCAATATATTCTATCACTAACGGACAGGATTTCAAACGTTATCAGTTCAAATCCGGTAAGGTGGTTTATAAATTATCGGGAATGATGACAGGAACCGAAACTATGTACTTTGACGATTACGGTCGCAAGGAAGCCCGCTTCAACGCGAATCTGAAATGAACATGATGGGGACTAAACAGAAAATAAACAGACAGACAATTACCGACGGTAAATATATTTATTCAATAAACAAACAGAATAATACAGCCCAAAAGATGGACAACCCGATATACACGATGTTCTCAAAAGAAGATGATCTTAAGAAGGTAGGTGAGGACATAATGAAAAAACTTGGCGGTAAAAAAATTGGGAATGAAACAGTAAAAGGAAAAAATTGTGAAATTTGGGATGTACAGAAATTGGGTGGAAA
>QILJ01000543.1 GCA_003233295.1 Ignavibacteria bacterium
AATAATCAGCGTTCCTATTTTTTCTAATTATCATTAAAATCATTTAATGTAAAACAGTTTATTCTTTTCGGAGTTAAACAGATAATCATATTTTTTTTTATTGTTCATTGTTAATTTAACTTGTTTAAAGAAAAAGAAAGTGATAACTATAATAAAGGAATAGATTCATGGACATATTTTGTATCTATGATCTTTGCTCAATTTTCAAAGAGCAATTCTGTTAGAGATATTTCCAGCGGACTGAGAAGTGTTACAGGGAACTTAAATCATTTAGGCAAAATCAAGCTCCCTCTAAATCATCTCTAAGTTATTAAAACAAGCATCAAGATTGGAAATTATTTAAGCGATTCTATTACAAGATGTTAGAGTAATTAAAATTCAAGATCAAATCAAAGATTTACTTATTGGATTCAACAACGATTAGTCTTTGTTTATCGTTATTTGATTGGGCAAAGTATAGACATCAAAGTGGGCAATCAAACTCCATACACTATTGGACTACGACGGTAACCTTCCCAACTATACTATTCACAAAGTGGTTTTCGGATTTTGTTTTATAGAATAACTCACTTCAGTCTCTCTTACAAAGAGAGAGAAGTTTTGTAAAATCCGAAAACCACTTTGCTTTGGGTATATATTCATATAAGCGATGGTAAAGTTGGAGACAATAAAGGGGCTTATGATATACCTCTTACGAAAAGCAGCGTAATCGTAGCCGATCGATATTACTTTGATTCATATCTATTAAATAAATGGGATAGCAACGATGTTTATTTTGTAATTCGTATGAAAGAGAATCTGAAATATCGTTCATTAAAAGAATTAGGTTCGCCAGAAAATCGGCATGAGCACATTTTGAAGGATGAGATCATTAAGCTTACCGGGCTTAAGACAAAAGAGAAATATCCGAAACGCTTAAGACGAGTAGCGGTTTATGACGAAAAAAATAATCAGACGATAGAACTGATAACGAATCAATTATCTTGGACAGCAAAGACAATTTCAGAGCTATATAAGTCTCGTTGGCAGATAGAGGTGTTTTTTAGGGAGATAAAACAGCACTTAAAGATCAAGCGTTTTATTGGTACCAGCGAGAATGTGGCAATGATTCAAATCTGGTCAGCCATGATAACCATATTGATGCTAAAATTTCTTAACTCCGTTGCCAAATATTCGTGGCATTTATCCAATTTGGTCTCCTTTTTGCGTTTGAATCTCTTTGTAAAGATAAGTTTGCAAAAATGGCTGGATGAACCTTTTGAGAAAGACATTGGTAGACCACTTGAGAACCTATTGTCTTTATTTTAAGGGGATTGTTTTGGGAATTAGTAAAAATCTGTCCCAAACATTGATTTATCAACAACAGCAGTAGATATTAAATTTATTTAGGACAGCTGTGATTATAATATTATATTTATTTTTAAGATAATTATTCATTTTGAAAATTGGAGTTTTTTTAGTATGAGCAGCAAATTGATTATTAGAATAATTTTTTTAACTGTCTTTTTAATAATAGCCGGCTTTTTTATAAGCGGACCAATCTTTACCAATTCCGAAATAAAGGATAAGGTTGGGCAGTTACGCGCTGAGGGATCAATAAATGAAATTACTGTTGACTTTAAAACGAAGGAGTTTCAAGAGCTTCCTCCAATTGTCCAAAAACACTTAAGAAACTCCATTAATGTTAAGCAGGTAACAAATAAAATTGCAATAATCAAACTTTCCGGTGAAACAAGACATGATATTGGTTCTGAATGGCAGCCTACTGATGTGGAACTCTATTGCTCTTTATCTGCGCCCTCTTTTGTTTGGGTTGCAACCTCAGAAGCAATGACTTACTTGTGGAACAAAACAATTATCACTTTTCTAAAAAACACAGCTACATCCAAAGTTAAATTACTATCAAGTATAACCACAGAAAAAACAGAAGGAGTAAAATTAAGCCAATCATCTTTCCTCTATTATATATTGAATTCAGTTTTATGTCCTGTGGTACTTTTACCAAGCCAGAATATCCAGTGGACTTCTCTGGAAAAATTTAAAGCTGAAGTTATGTTCTGGAATAAAAGCAAAAACGCTACCGTAACGTTCTATTTTAACAAATCTGGAAATGTTGAAAAAGTGGAAACTAAAGATATGTTTATGCCTAATCTTATTGAAGCCAAAAAGGCAAAATTCTCATTGCATTTAGCCAACTATAAAGAAATTGGCGGGTACCGTGTTCCAACTTACTTAGAGTATCAGTGGAATCTTTCGGACGGTGATTTTTCTTTTGCCAGGTTTAACGTTAAAGACATTACATACAATTAATGTTTTATAAACCCGAACAGTTCTTCTTGTCCGGGCTTTAGTTAACCAATTATATTCTTTATGGAAATATCCCCAGCGATTCATAACTGTCTGCCACTTTGTTTATCGCATTAACAAATCCGGCGGTTCTTAAATCTTTTATATTCTTTGATCTATTATAAATAAGCCGGATATCGTGATATGCCGCGATCATAGTTTCTTCAAGACCTGAGTTTACAAGATCAATCTCTTCTGCTCCTTTTGTAAGCATCTCTTTTTCTTTTATAGTCAAGGATTTTCCGACAAGTTTTTCCATTGCATGGAGAACGCCTCTTATAGTGCCTTCCTCAAATCGTTTATTCATTCTGCCGAACCGAACGTGAGAAAGATTTTTAAGCCATTCAAAATAAGAAACAGTTACACCGCCGGCATTAGCATAAAGATC